>NZ_JAERLZ010000020.1:0-32079 GCF_018256175.1 Gluconobacter sp. Dm-44
ACCAGTGAATAAGCGTCTGAAAAGACAGAAGAAAAGCCACCCAATCGGGTGGCTTTTTTGGTGCCTGAAATGCCCGCGCCTATCAAATACATCCTCCTTTTAAGGGTTTAAAACCGATGGGTTCACATCGGGGACCAATGAACTTGCAACCAACTGTTCAATACGCTGGCGTAGAGGAGGGGGCCCGGCGTGCCGGAGCGTAAGCGGGCGCAGAAGAAAGGTAAGGGGGCACTGCGCTTGGGCATGCAAAAACTCCTGAGGCAATGCTACGCGATCGCCCCGCCCGGCTCATCGCCGATCCACCCAATCTGCGACTGATGACACACGGCGTGGCCGATATTCTGCGCGCCCGCATACTGGCCATTGCCTGCGGCTACGAGGACGTTGATGGTATCGCCATCTCAATGCCGTCAACAGATGAGCTATGCTTGTCGCTTTCGGTATCGGGCAGACGGGAAATGAGGGGATGCTGAAGGTAGAGATGCAGTGAAGACCCCCTCAGGCGTGGGATCGTCGCCCCAGAGCGCGTAAAGGCAATCGTCCAGAGGCAGCAGAGTATGGCGGCGGAATGCCATGACGATCGCTTTTTCATCAATCCTGCGGTACGGCTGAGGAAGCTACCTTCGGGATGGCGCGTCGAGCCCGGAGCGCTTCACCGCAACTCTTTGACTGCGCTGTCGCTCGACGGCCGGCCGCCGCCGTGGCGCGTTTCCATAGCGCATCCTTCCAATTGCGTGAAAATAATACACCACCAAGTCTGGGGACTAAGCAGTCAAGCGACGAGGGAAGCCGCATTGGGTGCGGAGGGGCGTTAGGCATAAGCGTTCTTTATGGCGGGTTATACAAAGATAATATTTGATTTGAGAAACGTTTGAAAAGAATGATGACCCCATCAGAAGTGGGGAAAGTATCTGTGATGCAGTCTGAAAACAGAACGCTGAATTTTTCCGAAATATTCGCAGCGTCGTTTCGCATACGCGATCATGTGGTCCGGACGCCTCTTCTTGAAAGTCCCGTGCTTAACGAAAGGCTGGGGGGGCGTATTCTGGTCAAACCGGAGATGCTTCAGAAAACGGGCTCCTTTAAGTTTCGCGGGGCCTGTAACCGTATTCTGCAACTCACGCCGGGCGAACGGCGCGGCGGTGTGGTGGCGTGGTCTTCGGGAAATCATGCTCTGGCAATTTCGGCGGTCTGTGCGCTGCTGGATATTCCGGCTCATATCATCATGCCCGAGAGTGCCCCGCAGATGAAAATCGAGGGTGCGCGCCGTTATGGCGCCAAGGTCAGGCTCTATGATCGCGCGACGGAAAACCGCGAGGAAATCGGCGCGCAGATTGCGGACTCCGAGGGCGCCGTCATTGTTCCGCCCTATGATGATTTCAACGTCATGGCGGGTCAGGGCACGGTAGGTCTTGAGATCATGGAGCAGTGCCGGGAGCTGGGTGTCATGCCCGACAATGTGCTTTCCAGTGCGAGTGGCGGTGGACTGGTGGCGGGGATTGCGACGGCTGTTTGCACCTGTCGTCCGGAAACCTCCATCTATTCCGTGGAGCCCGCGGGGTTTGACGATCTGGCCAGATCGCTGGCGTCCGGGCATCGGGTCGAGAACGCAACTGGCATGAACACGCTGTGTGATTCGCTGATGGTGCCTACGCCGGGCGCACTGACCTTTCCCACCAATCACGCCCTGCTGGCGGATGGTCTGGTTGTGAATGATGCCGAGATCCGGATCGGTATGGCCAACTGCTTCGAGCATTTCAAACTTGTGGCTGAGCCCGGCGGAGCTGCACCGCTTGCGGCCATCCTTTCGGGCAAGCTCGATGTCCGGGGGAAGGTGACAGTGGCGGTGCTGAGTGGCGGGAATGTCGATCCGTCTGTCTATTCTTCAATACTGTAAATAGAAGGCGTATTCAGAATGTTGAAGAGTGGAACAGCACTGTATGAACGTCTGTCCGCAACCATTGATGACTTCATGGTGCTGGATTATACGGGTGTTGGCAGTATCGGCATAATTTACGCTGCGCTCCAGAAGCGTCAGCCGGGCAGCATGTGCATGGCTGCCGCCGAAATGATCGTCGGGCAGGTGGCGGAGCGTCCGGGGCCTGTTCTGATCGCCACGGGTTTTCCCGAAGGCGGCGGCGTTCCGGAGACGGATGGGCCGGTGGGCGCTGCGTTTATTGCGCGTTCGATCTTTCTGGGCCTGTCGCGCGAGACGGTCATTGTCGTGGACGAGGACTGGCGGGAGATGATGTTCGCGACCTGTCGCGGCGCGGGTCTTGCGCCGTTCGATCTGCCCGCAGACGGGAAGATCGTGCCGGTTCCCTATCTGCGGCCGGTTTATGTTGCGACTGTGCCCAAGGATGACGCCGGCAGTCGCAAAGCGTGCGATACGCTGCTCGATCAGGTTCAGCCGAGCCTCCTGATTGCGATCGAACGGCCTGGCGTCAATGACAGGGGATTGTATCATGGTCTGGGTGGCCGTCCGCTGGATGGAATGGTTGCGGATCTGGACTACCTGTTCGCACAGGCACGGGTGCGGGGGCTGCGTTCCATCGGGATCGGGGATGGCGGCAATGAACTCGGCATGGGTGTGATCGCTGCGGAACTGAAACAGAAGATCGCCAAGGCCCGTGACTGCGGCATTGAAGGGCGGGGTGGTGTGGCGGCGGAGACGGCGACGGACCATCTTATCGTCGCGAATGTCTCGAACTGGGGGGCGACCGGTCTTGTGGCGGCTCTGGCCTGTCTGGTGGAAAATCAGGCTGTTTTTCACGAGCCGGAGCTGGAAGTCCGCTGTATTGAAGCCTGTGTGGCGAGTGGCGGTGTGGACGGGATGTTCATGGGCCCGGAGCCTGCGACGGACGGAATTGCTGCGGAGGAATGGCGCGGTTTGATTCAGGTATTCCGTAAAACGTTGCAGCGTCATCTCGGGATTGTCACCAACTGGCAGGGCCAGTCCGGGGACTGGAGGCAGATCCGTGCGTGAGGCGGAGGCTGTGCTTCCGGGTGGGGTGATTCTCCCGCCTGTCAGTGTTCCGCGGGGTAATTATACGCCGATCCTCTCCTGTGACGGTTTTCTGTTCGTCGCGGGACAGGGGCCACGCTGGGGAGATGATCTTCGCTACAAAGGGGTCGTGGGCAAGGATTTTTCCGTCGAGGAGGGGCAGCAGGCGGCGCGGCTGTGTGGGCTCAACATTCTGGCGCATGTCTGGCATTTCCTGGAGGGAGATTTGTCTCGGATCAGGCGGCTCGTCCGGGTGGCGGGGGTGGTGCGGTGTTCGGAAGGCTTCGAACAGCAGGCCAAAGTCCTGAACGGTGCCTCCGATCTGTTCGGGGAGGTTCTGGGGGACGCAGGATGCCATGTGCGGATCGCGACCGGGACGTCCTCACTGCCATCCGGGATGGCGGTCGAGGTGGAAGCTATGTTCAAAATCGACTGATTCCTGTCCGGGGGCGGCTGTGACCGTCCCACCCCCAGGGACATAAAAGAAATTTATTGACGCGGATAATAAGATAAACGTTCCAATAACGTATCAAGTTTTCGTATTATCAACTGGAAATGAAAGCGAAAATACTGACCGGGCGGAACGAACACTGCCGGAGGGAAGGTAATCGCGTCTCATATGAAGAAATTCCGGCGGAAAGCTGCCTTTTGATCTCCAGATCCCAGGAGTGCGTGAAAATGTTCGCCTTGAAATACCTCTCCCGCTCTCTCTCCCTGAGCACGGCGTGTCTTCTGACGACGTCGCTGTGTCATGCTGCACTGGCGCAGGGAACATTACAGGGCAGGGACGTGACTTCGTCGTCCGGGAAAAAGACCGTCCATGTTGCTCATCCTGCTGACGCCTCCTCTCGTTCCGTTAAAAAAACGGATCGCAGGAAGGTGACTCAGGTCAGTGCGAAGGACACGGAAAGCATTGCCGTTCGTGGGACACAGGTTCCAGGAGAAAGCGTTTTTTCGGCCTCCACGCGGGAGCATAGTACGGTACAGGTTTTCCGGTATTCCTCGCAGCAGCTCAAGGAGACCGGTCAGACCAACATCCTCGCCGCACTGTCCCAGCTTTCCGCTGCCGTGACGTCGTCTCCTTTCGGCGGCATGGGCAGCAACGGCTTCAATAAGACGATGCAGTTGCGAAACCTTGGCGCGGATCAGACGCTGATGCTGGTCAACGGCAAGCGCCGGCATGTGGACGCCAATTTCAATTATTATCAGGCCGGTCCAAACTACGGGACGGACCCGGCGGATCTGTCGCTGATCCCGGTCAGCGCCATTGACCATGTCGAGATCATCACTGAAGGCGCGAGTGCGCTGTACGGTCAGGATGCTGAGGCCGGTGCGGTCAATATTGTTCTGAAGAAAGACAACAAGGGCGGCTCGATCAATCTCCAGAACAGCGGCTTTTATGCGGGAGACGGGCAGTCCTTCGATGGCAATGCCGATTACGGTTTCGCTCTGGGGCATCGTGGCGGCTATCTGAATGTAGCGGCGCAGATCAACAACCAGCTTTCCACCAACCGGTCGGGCGAGTATCCGGGTAATCTCTATTTCGAGGGTGATCCGCGTAACGACACTGCCAGCAAGGATGTGCAGCGTCTGGCGGGCAATATCCGGATGCTACTTGAAACGGCCAGCGTCAACATGGCCTATCCGGTGACGGATAACTGGGAAGTCTACAATACCTCGACTTTTGCCCATAAAGATATCATTGCGCCTGAGACGTATCGTGCGCCGTCCAATGATAACGTTGTGCGCGCGCTCCATCCGAATGGCATGGAGCCAATGTGGCATGCCGAGGAATGGGATTTTCAGGTCAATAATGGCATCCGCGCGCATAGTTTTCTGGGAATGCAGTGGGATTTCTTCGTCAATTACGGCCGCAATCAGCAGATCAACCATATTGTTGATACAGACAATCCCACGATGGGACTGGACAGCCCGACGAGTTTTTACACGGGACAGTTTGTCTCTACCGAGCTGGATGCCGGGTTCAACAGCACGAAGATCATCAAGACGTCCTTTCTGCCACGTCCGGTTAATCTGAGTTATGGGTTCGATTATCGTTTCGATACCTATCAGGTTGGCAAGGGCGATGAAGCGTCTGTCGAAAATGGTGGTGTTCCCATTCTCGATGGGCCGAATGCCGGGAAAATGGCGTCTGCGGGTGCGGTGGACAAATTCGGGATTCCGGCGGCGGCAGGCAGCATTCTGAACCGTGGTATTTTCGACGGGCACGTCAATCTGGATTTCTACGTCACGCCCAAATGGGAATGGACGCTCGGTGGCCATGCGGTCAGCTATGACGATCTTGGCGTTCATCCCACGGGCTCAGTCGGAACACGCTATAATGTGAGCAAGAACCTTGCGTTCCGGGGGAACGTCAACACGGGATACCGGGCGCCGACGCTTGCGGAGGAAGGGTTCTTTGCCGAAACGACATTCCCGACATACCGGACGGCGCAGCTTCCGGTGAATTCGAACTGGGCCAAGGTTCTGGGCGCAACGAAGCTGCGGGGTGAGCAGTCCCGGAGCTATAGCATCGGTGTGGATGCTACGCTGCTGCCGAACTGGACGCTGACGGCCAATCTCTATCGGATTTCCATCAACGACCGTCTGTATAACAGCACCCAGTTCGGCGGGACCGAAGTGGAAAGCCTGCTCTCTGCGGCCGGGCTGCCCAACGTGCTGTATGCGGCCTATTACGGAAATCCGGTCAATACGGTTACGAATGGTGGAGACGTCACGACGGCCTATCATCTGAAGACGGGACATCTTGGTGATTTCGACTTCCGCTTCTCCCTCAATATCGCGGATAGTGAAATTTCGCACCATAACGCGACCCCTGCGACCCTTCAGCAGCTTGGGCTGTCGTCCTTCAACCGGACGAATGCGGAATATCTGCTGCATTCCTCGCCCAAAAATATTGAGAACCTGACGGTTGTCTGGCATCGCGGACCGTTCTCGGCCCGTGTGCAGGAACAGCGTTTCGGGTCTTACACATGGGTCGCGGCACCGTCCCTGACGCAGGCCCAGTGGACCTATGCCAAGCCGTCCTACATCACCAATCTTGAATTGGGATATGACATCACCAAGCGCTGGCATATTGCGGGCGGCGCTTTCAACCTCGGAAATCATTATCCGGGCAAGGCGAACGCTGCCTCGCGCGCGGCACTGCAGAATGCGTTTATTTATCCCAACAACTCGCCTTATGGTTTCAGTGGCGGCATGTATTACGTCAAGACGGCCTTTCAGTTCTAAGAGGCTGTTCCAGAACCATTGTCCCGCCGGTTCTGCAATATCCTGCCCTCCGGGGCAGGATATTTTTTTGTCGGTATGGTTGGTGGCGGGTATCCTGTTCCGGTATCGTAAAAAGATCGGCGTCATTGTCGGAGCATAGGAAAGGACAGAGACGTTCATGATGGATTTCAAGTCTCTTGAGACGGTTCTGTGGATCGAGCGGCTGGGGAGTTTCCGGGCGGCGGCCGATGCGTTGCGGATGACGCAGCCAGCGGTGTCCGTACGGATTTCGCATCTTGAGGCGCTTCTGGGGGCCAGTATTTTTCATCGGGCCCCCAAATCCATCACGCTCACGCCGGTCGGAATGACGGTGGTGCAGTATGCCCGTCAGATCCTCGATCTGCGTGATGAAATGATCCAGACGGTCAAAGGACATCAGGACGCAACCGGAATCCTGCGTATCGGAGCGATTGAAACCATTTCACAGACTTGGATTTCGGATCTTCTGATCGAGATCCGCCACAAATATCCAAATCTGACAGTGGACCTGGAGATTTCGGTTTCGGATGAAATCTCCCGGAAAATCACCAAGGGAATGCTGGATGTGGGTTTCTTTCTGGGGCCGGTCAATTCACCGCGTCTGATCGAAAGCGAGCTGTGCAACTACGAGACTGCGATGGTTGGCAGGGAGCATTTCGCGCTGCCCAGCAACGGCAAGCTGGATCTGGGGCAGGCGCCGTCGATTTCCATCATGACCCTGTCGCGCAACACCATTCCCCATTCGGCGATCCGCAATTTTCTGGCGCGAGAGGGGATCGTCCATCACCGGGTGGACACCATGAGCTCTCTGCCGTCCATTCTGGCGCTCACGCTGGGAGGAGAAGGGTTGGCCCTGCTGCCCTATGCGGTCATGCGGGATTATCTGGCCAGCGGAAAGCTCCGGGTGTTTGAGACCGGCATGAAGCTGCCTTTGCTGCGCTGTGTGTCAGGGCGGTTGATCAGTCATGGTTCGGCGATTGTCGAGGACGTCATCTCCATTGCCGAACGTGTGTCGGCCAATGTGACCTGAGGATCAGGCTGTCCGCCGGACGGGCGGGGAGGACAATGTGTAGACCGTCGTTATGGCGCCCAGGGTGGCACAGGCTGCGACCAGAAAGACCCCGGAGAGCGGGGAGTGCAGATGCTCGCGCATCCAGCCGATGCCGTAAGGGCCGACAAGGCCGCCGATCGCGCCAAGGCTGTTGATCCATGCAAGCCCTGTCGCCAGTGTGCGTTTTTCGAGCACATGGGGCGTTACGGTGAAGATCATGGCTGTGACGCAGAGGGCTGCTGCGAGTGCGATGGTCAGGCAAACCAGTGCGATTGCGCCGTGGGCCTGAAACAGGAAAGTCAGGACCAGACAGAGCGCGACCGTGAGGAACGGGCCGGCCAGGTGCCAGCAGCGTTCGTTATGTCTGTCGGAACTGCGGGCGTTGAGCAGCATGGCTATGGCTGCGACAGCGAAAGGAATTGCCGTATAGAAGCCGAGCTGTCCGGGAGCGGGAGCGATAACCTGCTCGATGAAGGTCGGGACCCAGAAGACGATCCCGTAATTGCAGACGGCCTGACAGAAACAGATGACGACGAGGAGCAGGACTTCAGGCTGTTTCAGCGCGGCGAATACGGATGTCGTGTCGTTTGTGGATGTGTTCTGGGGCGGAAGGCGGGTCAGGATAGCCTGTTTCGTGGGGGCATCCAGCCATGAGGCGAAGGCCGGTCCGTCGTCGAGGCGTTTCAGAACGGTCAGTCCGAGCAGCAGGGGCGGGATTGCCTCGATCAGGATCATCCATTTCCATGCGGGCACTGACAGGACCTGATCGAAGGCGCCCAGAAGATAGGTGGAAACCGGGCCACCGAGGGCGCCGGAAAGCGGTATGGCGATCAGGAATCCCGTGGTGACGCGGGCGCGGATCGAGTCCGGAAACCAGAGGGCCAGATAGTACAGAACGGCCGGATAAAAGCCTGCCTCCGCGGCGCCCAGCAGGACACGCAGGGCGCAGAATTCCCAGGCCGTACTGATGATGACGAACAGGAAGGAAATCAGGCTCCATGCGATCATGATCGCGGCGATCGTCCGGCGGGGGCCGAATTTTTCGAGCAGGAGCGCGGAGGGAACCTGAAAGACGATGTAGCCTACGAAGAACAGCCCGGCGCCCAGCCCGAAGGTCGCATCCGAGAAGTGGAGGTCCTGTTCCATCGGCGCGCGGGCGAAGCTGAGATTGATGCGATCCAGATAGGAAAACATGTAGCAGACGACCAGCAGCGGGATGATGCGCCGGACGGCCACCCGGAAGAGCGTGTGATCAGAGGGCACGGAATCATCCTGAGCATGTGAAGGCATAACGCTGGTTTATATTATTTTCCCGGAATGTTCCGAGATAAGATTTTCATAATCGGGAATGGGAATATCCGTCACGAGCATGGCGCCGGGAGCATGTGTGATGGCAAAGGGAACGCGGCTTGCGGCCAGAACGGCCTGGGGCGTCACTCCGCAGGCCCAGAAGGCGGGGAGTTCATGGGGGCGGATTTCAGTGCGGGCGCCGTAATCGGGTTTTTCGATGTCCGCGATGCCGATGTCTTCGGGAAAGCCGATCTGGACTGGTCCGCCATGAGCCAGAGGGATGCGGGAACTGATTTCCGTGGCCTTGATCAGGTCTGGCGAGCGGAAAGGACGCATCGAGACGACGACCGGGCCGGAAAATGGGCCGACGGGTGTGCAGGCAATATTCGTGCGATACATGGACACGCCCTGACCCGTTTCGAAATGCCGCAGCGGGACGTTGCAGGCCATGAAAGCGTTTTCGAAGGAAAAGGAACATCCCAGCGCAAAAACGACGAAATCGTCCTGCCAGAACGACAGAATATCCGTCACTTCGTCCGTTAAAACGCCATCCCGCCAGACGCGGTAAAGCGGCAGGTCGGTCCGGATGTCGAGGTTACGTCCCAGCGCCGGGGTGTCATATTCGCCGGGTTGGGACATGCCGACGAGGGGGCAGGGCTTGGGGTTCAGGCGACAGAATTCCGCGAAGTCTTCGGCATATGCTTTGGGAAGAATGACCAGATTGGCCTGGATGAAACCTGCGGCCATGCCTGCAGTGACGGTTCCGGCGGTGTTGGACCGGCACAGCGCGCGGACGTCTTCGGGCGATGTGTGGAAAAGGGGTGGGATCGACAAAACGGATTCAGGCATCGTTTACGTCCTTGTTCGCGGCAGACAGGCCGGGCGATGACAGTGATGGTTCCGGGAGGCTAACAGTCGTTGCGTTCTGGATTCAAATCATCAAAATAAATGTTGAGGTATAAATATCCGTTATGAGCCTTTTTTGTGTTTAAATCTTTTGACGGCAGTGCATTGGAATGTTCAGAATGAATGCTCCGGAATAAAAATCCGATGCTTTTGGATATTGTATGTATTATGAAACGAACCGGTTCTCAGGCGCCCGGCAGGCTGGATCTTCCGTGAGCGGATATTCTGGCACATGACGACATCGCCTGTGCGCCTTGCTCTGGGGAGCGCGATCGGGACCACGTTCGAGTGGTATGATTTCATGGTTTACAACACGCTTGCGGCGCTCGTGTTCAACCATGTCTTTTTTCCTGAGGCGCTGCCGTGGATGGGAACCCTGCTGGCGTTCTCGACCTATGCCGTGGGCTATGTGTCGCGGCCTTTGGGTAGTGTGATTTTCGGCTGGCTTGGGGACCGGACCGGGCGCAGGCATGTTCTCATGCTGACGCTGGCGCTTATGGGGCTGACGACGGGTCTGATTGCACTGCTGCCCGGTTATGCGCGGCTCGGGGCGATCAGTCCGGTTCTGCTTGTTCTGCTGCGGTTTTTGCAGGGGATCGCATTAGGCGGAGAGTGGGCCGGTGCGCTCCTTCTGACAGCGGAACAGAATTCGGAAACGGCGATGGGCATGGGGGCGACATGGTCCCAGCTTGGACCGGGGCTTGGAACGGTCCTGTCCGCAGGGGTGATCTGGGGCGTGACGCGCTCCATGGACGCGGCCTCCTTTCAGGACTGGGGATGGCGCCTGCCGCTGTTTCTGAGCATGCTGCTTCTGGCGGCGGGATGGGTGGCCAGGTCTTCCCTGTCCGAACCGCCCCAGTTTGCCGAACGCAAAGCGCGGGGTGAGGTTCTGGCCAACCCTGTGGGCGCAGTCCTGCGTCATCATGGGCGCTCCCTGCTGATCGCTGCGAGTACCCGGATCGGGCCGGATGTTCTGTATGCGCTGCTGACGGTTTTCAGTCTGAGCTATGTGACCCAGACGGGGGAGCATACGCGGTCTGCGGCGCTGATGGCCGTGTTTGCGGGATCGGCCTGGGGCGTGATCGTCACGCTGCTGGCGGGGCGGTTCAGCAACCGCTGGGGGGCGAAACGGATTTTCCTTGTAGGGACGGTTTGTGCCCTGCCTGCCGCGTTTGTGTTTTTCTGGTGTGCGGCTTCCCATCAGGCGCTCCTGCTGGGCTTCGGGATCTGTCTTGGACTTTCGGTTCACGCTCTCATGTATGCGGTTCAGGGCGCGCTCATCAGCCAGCAGTTTCCGGTCGAGGTCCGCTATTCCGGCTCTTCGATCGCTTATACCTGCGGCAGTCTTGCGGGGGGTGGGGCTTTTGCGCCGCTTCTCATGGTGACGCTGTTCCGGGCGACGCATCTCGAACTGTCCATTTCTCTTTATGTGGTCGTGGCACTTCTGGTTTCCGGTGCGGGCGCGATGCTGGCCCGCGGGACGCGCTGAGTGTGGCTGACTGATTCCAACAGGAACGCTGAAATATGGAAATTTTCTATCCCGATCTGACTGCGGTCAGGGAGGTCATTGTGGCGGGCTGGGCCGGGCGGGATGCGGCGGATGTGCAGCATCATATCGACGAGCTGGCGGCTCTTGGGGTGGCGCCGCCTTCGGACGTGCCGCTGTTTTACCGGGTCGGGCATGAAACCCTGAGCACGGCGCCTGTGATTGATGTGCTGGGCAGCCAGACTTCGGGCGAGGTCGAGCCGGTTTTGTTGCGTACGCAGAGCGATCTGCTGGTGGGGGTGGGGTCCGACCACACGGATCGTGAAAGCGAAGCCTATAGTGTGGCATTGTCCAAGCAGGTCTGTCCCAAGGTCAGCGGTCGGGCGTTCTGGCGGTTTGCGGATGTGGCGGATCGGTGGGACGAGATGGTGCTGCGGTCCTTTACGGCTGAGAGAACGCCTTATCAGGAAGGTCTTGCGGCGTCCCTGCTCAATCCGCTGGATCTGGTGGCGCGCTGGGAGCAGCGTGAGGGCCGGGTCTTCGGGCCGGGGAGTCTGATGTTTTGTGGAACCGTTCCTACGCTCAACGGGATTGTCCGGACGGAGAGGCTGACCGTCGAGCTGTCTGATCCGCGGACCGGGAGTGTGCTGTCGCACCATTACGCCATCCGGGAACTTCCGATAGTGGCGTGAAAGGGCTTTTGGGCATGGACAAGCGGGAGCGGTATGCCATCATTCCGCTCCTTGCGCTTCTTTACTGTGGAAAACCAGCACCATGAGTCTGTGTTTCATTACACAACAGATCCATCCCGATGCCGTAACCTGTCTGAACGAGGCCGGAATCACGACCCGTTATGCTACGGAACCTTCGATGGAGGCGGTGATTCGCGAAATCGGCGACGCGGATGCGGTGATTACGCGCGATCTGGGACTAAGCGAAGAGGCGCTGCGGGCCGCGCCGAGGCTGAAAATCATTTCCTGTCACGGTTCAGGAACGAACCGGATCGCCAAGGCTGCCGCGGCGGAGCGGGGCGTTCTGGTGACGAATGCGCCCAATACCAACAGCCGGTCCGTCGCGGAAATGACAATCGGGCTTCTGCTGGCGGTCATGCGGCGTCTGTGCGAGGCGGATCGTGCCGTGCGGGATGGGGACTGGGCGTTTCGTTATACAAACAACGGCACGGAACTGCACGGACGGACGATCGGGCTTGTGGGGTTTGGCGCCATTGCCCGGCATGTCGCGCAGATTGCGGGGCAGGGGTTCGGAATGCGCGCTGTGGCGTGGTCTCCGAGCGTTCCGGCGGAGGTGTTCGAGACCGCGGGCGTGGAGCGGGCGCAGAGCCTTGAGGACCTTCTGGGCGTCTCGGATGTGCTGTCGCTGCATCGTCCGGCGCAGGGGAGCGGTCAGCCCACGATTGACGCTCAGGCGCTGTCGCGCCTGAAGAAAGGCGCAGTTCTGATCAATACCAGCCGAGGCGGGGAGGTGGATGGTCCTGCGCTGGCGAAGGCTCTGGAGACGGGGCATGTCGGCGGAGCGGGGCTGGACGTGATGTCGCCCGAGCCTCCGCTGGTGGATGATCCGTTGTTGCGGGCGCCGAATGTGGTTCTGGCGCCGCATATCGGTGCGACGACGGAACAGGCACTGCGCCGTATGGCGATGCTGTGTGCGTCGCAGGTTCAGGACGCGCTTGCGGGGCGTGTGCCGCCGCATTGTCTCTGAACGGCTGAGTCCCGCGCCCTTCCGTTTCGGGGAGGGCGCGGGAGACAATCAGGGGGCGCCGAGGCCGCCACCGCCCGGTGTCAGAAGGACGAGCACATCGTCCGCTTCCAGAACCTGAAGACCCTTGCCCGCGAGCTTGCGGCCCGAGGCGGTTTCGACCCGGCCTGCCGCGCCGTCCTGTCCGCCGAGTGCGCCACGGGCCGGATGATCGACGCGGTCGAACGCTGCCAGAAGCTCGAAAGGCTGTTTCTGGGTGGTGCCGATTTTCATGATCTGGCCGTCGCCGCCCTTTGTCTGGCCGAGACCGCCGCTGTTTTCGCGCAGTTCTTTTTCCCAGAAGATAAGCGGGCACTGGATTTCCGCAATTTCAATCGGAGTGCCATGTACGCCGGATGGAAAAGCCGTGGCGGACAGGCCGTTCAGGCCGGGCCGGGCCCCAGTGCCGCCATTGGTCGTGATGGCGAGCGCGTAGGTCTGGGGCGTGGTTGCTCCCTTGGGGAACCACTGTCCGCGCACGGCAATGTTCCACAGGCAGGATGTGCCTTCTGCTGGAACGCGCTCGGGCAGGGGCGTACGGAGGCATCCGAACACCATGTCCGGCAGCATCTGTCCGATGACATGCCGCGACGAAACGGGGGCCGGGCGCTGGGCGTTCAGGACGGAACCTTCCGGTGCCTCGACATGATAGGGCGCAAGGGAACCGGCGTTGTTGGGAACGTCCGGCGAGATCGCGCAGGCCAGCCCGAAGACCGTATAGGCGCGGGTATAGGCCATCGGGACGTTGATCCCGCGCCCGACAGCAGGCGGTGAGCCGTCATAGCTGACGCTGACGCGGTTTTTGCCAACCGTGAGCTTTGCCTTGAGCGTGAGTGGCGCATTGTAGCCGTCGATGGTCATCTCGTGGGACCACGTGCCCTGCGGGAGGGCTGCGATCTTGTCAAGGACGGCCTGACGGGAGCGCTCGATGATGAAATCGGCCAGCGGTTCGAGACTGTCGAGATGGAACTCGTCCATCATGTCGCATAGGGAGCGAACGCCGACATCATTGCAGGCCGCCAGAGAGTAGGTGTCGCCTTCCGTATCCACCGGCAGACGCGTATTGGCGCGGATCATGGCCATCAGCGTCTCGTTGACCTGTCCCTGATCAATCAGCTTGAGCATCGGGATCGAGAGGCCTTCCATGAAGACGTCCGTTGCTTCCGGCCCGTTGCCCAGGCCGCCGATATCCATCAGATGGCTGGTGCAGGAGAACAGTCCGACCAGACGGCCTTTGTGGAACGCCGGGGTCGTGATGACGAAATCATTGAGATGCCCCGTGCCCATCCATGGATCGTTCGTGATGTAGGCGTCGCCCTCTTTCATGGTCGAGACCGGGAAGTGACGCAGGAAATGGCCGACGGATTCCGCCATGGAATTGACGTGACCGGGCGTGCCTGTCACGGCCTGCGCGATCATTCGGCCCTGCAAGTCGAAAATGCCGGCCGAGATGTCTTCGCATTCGCGGACGATGGGGCTGAAGGCCGTGCGGATCAGGACCTGTGCCTGTTCGCCGACCACGGCGATCAGGCGGTTCCACATGATCTGGAAGTCGATTTCCTTATGGGAGTGCGCGCTCATCAGACGGCGTCCTTCATGTCCAGAATGATGTTGCCGCTGCCGTCCAGATGGGCGGTGTAGCGGGAAGAAACATAGGTCGTGGTTTCTTTTTCGGCGATCAGGGCGGGGCCGGAAACGCGGCTGCCCGGTCCCATATCGGTGCGTTCGTAAACCGGGAGGGCGACATGCGTGCCGGTTGCGCCGTCAAACAGTTTCCGGATGTCGGCGGAGACTGCGTCATGCAGGGCCGGGGCGGCTTCGAAGGGCGGGTATTTTCGCGGCGTGGTGGAGACGCTGACGGACCAGTTCAGGATTTCGACGGCGGCATGCGGGATGACGCGGGCGAACTGACGGGCATATTCCGCTTCGAAGGCGTCCCGCAGGGCCGAGAGATGGTCGCTGCTGAGGACGCCGTCGGGCAGCGTGACGATGATTTCGTGTCCCTGTCCGACATAGCGCATGAAGGCCGCGCGCTTGGTGTGGAGGGTTTCCGTCCGGGCGTCGTCCTGCACCATGCCGTGGGCGGCTTGCGTCATGTCGTCGAGCAGGGCCGAGACTTCCGCTGAACTGAAGCTGTCGTCCAGACGCATGGGGAAGGAGCGCACCAGCTCGAACGAGACGGGGGCGGCGAGGAAGCCCACGGCCGAGCCGACACCCGCGTTGGAGGGAATAACAAGGCGCTGGATTCCAAGCTTTTCTGCGACGCGTGCGGCATGCAGGGGGGCCGCGCCGCCGAAAGCGATCATGGTATGGTCGCCGATCACGGCGCCACGTTCGGCGGCATGGACGCGTGCCGCACTGGCCATGTTTTCGCACACGATTTCATAAACCGCATGGGCGGACATTTCCGCCGACAGGCCCAGTGGCGTGCCGATATCAGCCAGAAGCGCTTCGGCCGAGCGATCCGGCTGGAGCTGGATGCTGCCGCCTGCGAAATTCTCCGGGCGGATCAGGCCGAGCATCACGTCCGCGTCCGTAACGGCGGGGCGCTTGCCCCCCAGGCCGTAACAGGCGGGGCCTGGAACGGAAGACGCGCTCTCCGGCCCGACGACAACACGTTTCATGGCGTCCAGATGGGCGATGGAGCCGCCGCCCGCGCCGATCTCGACCATTTCGATCACGGGAATACGCAGGGGCAGGCCGGAGCCTTTCATGAAGCGGGCCGTGCGGTCCACTTCGAAGAAACGGGAGGATGCGGGTTCGCCGTCTTCGATCAGGCAGACCTTGGCGGTCGTGCCGCCCATGTCGAAGGACAGGACGCGGTTTTCGGCCAAACGCTCGGCGCATTGGGCGGCGAAGATGGCACCGCCCGCCGGGCCGGATTCCACCAGGCGGACGGGGAACTGGCGCGCCGTTTCCAGCGCGGTCAGGCCGCCACCGGAGGTGACGAGATAGAGTGCGCCTTCAAAGCCCCGAGCGTCGAGGGCTTCGCGCAGGCGGCCCAGATAGCCCGCCATTAGGGGCTGGACGTAAGCATTCGCGACGGTGGTGGATGTGCGCTCATATTCCCGGATTTCGGGGCAGACGTCGCTTGAAATGGAGATGGTGATGTCCGGCATCGCCTCCTGAAGAAGCGCCTGTACGCGCCGTTCATGGGCCGGATTGGCATAGGCATGGAGGAACGCCACCGCGATGCTCTCGACGCCAGCGTCGCGAAGCTGGGGCACGAGCGCCAGAACGGCGGCTTCATCCAGGGGAAGCTGGACGGTGCCGCGGGCGTCCATGCGTTCGGGGACGGTGAAGCGCAGGTCGCGGGGGACGAGCGGGCTGGGCTTTTGCAGCATCAGATCATACTGGTTGAAGCGGCTTTCGGTGCCGATTTCCAGAATGTCGCGGAAGCCCTGCGTTCCGATGAGGGCCGTGCGGGCGCCCCGGCGTTCGATGATGGCGTTTGTGGCAAGCGTCGTGCCATGCACGAAAACCGTCACGTCCGGAAAGCGGAGGCCGGCGTCTTCGATCACGAGGCCGATGCCGCTCATGACCCCTTCTTCGGGGGCGGCGGGCGTGGTGAGGACCTTGCGGGTCAGACGTCCCTGCGGGGTCTGGAGGACCACGTCCGTGAATGTGCCACCGATATCAGCGGCGAGACGGATTTGTGTGCTGTCGACCATGCCTGTGTTTTCCGTATCGGGTTAGAGTGCAATAGGATATCGGGAAGAGATGTTCGCTGACGGAGAGGACGAACCATGAAGGACGGGAAAACCGCGAGCCCTGCGCCGGCAATGCCGGATGTTGCGGATATGGAACGGGCCTTCATCGTGTCCTCGTCGCATCTGGCGATGCCGGGCAACGAGGATCTGAGCGAATTCGAATTTGCCCTGACCGTCGTGAACCATGCGTTTCATCGCTGGATGTCGCGGGGGATGGCGGCGGCAGGTCTGCCGGATCTCTCGGCGCTTGACACGCTTATTCTGCACAGCGTCAATCACCGGAACCGGGAGAAGAGCATCTCGGACCTGATGTTCACCCTCAACCTGTCCGAGCGGCATTATCTGAACTACGCCATGAAGAAGCTCGACGAACTCGCGCTGATCCAGCGCGAACGTCGGGGCAAGGAGGTTTTTGTCAGCACGACACAGAAAGGGCGCGACGTCTGTCTCGAATATGCGCGTCTGCGTCGGATCTGCCTGTTGGAGCATATTCCCCAGAACCGGGAGGTCGGGGACGTCACGATTGCAGAGGTTGCCAAGGCGTTGCGTGTCCTGACGGGATTTTATGAGCAGGCGTCGCGGTCCGCCGCGTCTCTCTGAACGCGGCGTCTCAGCCATTCGGGTGAATCCGGAAGAGCACGTCGTGATAGCCCACGACGCCGCCATCTCCGACCAGTGCTGGGCCGAGCGTGCCGTCCGCCGTGGCCGTGACGGGCAGGCGGAGGGGGCCTGCCTCGACAAAACCCACGATCTCGCCGGAGCGAACCGGGTGATTTTCGTCCAGACCGTTTGAGCGGAACACGCCCATCTCGGGGCTGGGAACGGGCGTGCTTTCCGCTTTTGCGGGCGGGGCAACATGGGGTATCTGAAGCGATTGACCTGAGCTTTCCGCTAATGTCAGGGCAAGCGTGTCGGCTCCGTTTTTCAGGCAAAGGTGACGGACATCGTGATGTCTCATCCGGCCAACAAGTTCGGGAAGGTCGTTCAGAAGGTCTTCAAGAAAAGTCATGGGGCGGACTTTCGCATGAGGGCTTCGAGGTAATGCACGCTGACGCTGCCTTCGCGCACGCCGGGCTCGTTCATCAGGCGCAGATGCAGGGGCGTGGTGGTGGCGATGCCGGTGATTTGCATTTCCGAAAGGGCGGCATGCATGCGGTTGAGGGCATCCGTGCGGTCCGTGCCGTGGACGATCAGCTTGGCGATCAGGGAGTCGTAATTCGGGGGCACGACATAGCCGTCATAGAGATGCGTATCGATACGGACGCCGGGGCCGCCGGGCGCGCGCCAGCTCAGGACTTTTCCGGGGGCTGGGCGGAAGCTCTCGGGGTCTTCGGCGTTGATGCGGCACTCGATGGCGTGGCCTTGCGTGCGGATGTCGGCCTGGGTGAAGGAGAGGGGCTGTCCCATCGCGATCAGGAGCTGTTCGCGGACGATGTCGATGCCGGTCGTCATTTCCGTGACGGGATGTTCGACCTGAAGGCGGGTGTTCATTTCGATGAAGGAAAACGCACCGTCTTCGTACAGGAACTCGAACGTGCCCGCGCCGGTATAGCCCATCAGGGTGCAGGCGTTTGCACAGCGCTCGCCAAGCTCGGCGATGGCCTGCGGGTCGATGCCGATGGCCGGGGCTTCCTCAATCAGTTTCTGGTGGCGGCGCTGGATGGAGCAGTCTCGTGCGCCGAGCCAGACGGCATTGCCCTGCCGGTCGGCCAGAACCTGAATTTCGATATGGCGGGGGTGCTGGAGGAAGCGTTCGGCGTACACGGACGGATTGCCGAAGGCGCGTCCGGCTTCTTCGCGGGCCGTTTCAATGGCGTCGCGGAGGTCCGCTGCGGTCATGACCACCCGCATGCCGCGACCGCCGCCGCCGCCTGCCGCCTTGACGATCAGCGGATAGCCGATGGCGTCGCAGATCGTCTGGGCTTCGGACAGGTCGGTCGGTAGGGCATCTTCCGTACCGGGCAGGCAGGGCACGCCGGAGCGACGCATCTGCTGTTTGGCGCTGATCTTGTCGCCCATCAGCCGCATGATGGCGGCGGTGGGACCTGCCAGCGTGCGGCCTGACTGTTCCACGGCTTCGGCGAAACCGGCGTTTTCGGACAGGAAGCCGTAGCCGGGATGGATGATGTCGGCGTTCGTGAGTTCGGCGGCGCGCAGGACGCGGGCGGCGTCCAGATAGCTGCCGGATGCTGCTGCCGGGCCGATGCAGAGCGTTTCGTCCACGAGGCGCAGATGGGCGAGGCTGGCATCGGCTTCGGAATGGATGCCGATGCTGTGCAGGCCGAGCAGGCGGCAGGCCCGCGTGATGCGCAGGGCGATTTCACCGCGATTGGCGATCAGGACACGGTGCGGCTGGGACACTGAAGGCTCAGGCATCGAGTGGTTCCACGGTGAAGAGCGGTGTTCCGGGGGAGACGGCGTCGGCATTTGCGACGAGTACGGCCACAATCCGGCAGGGAAATTCGGCCTCGATGCGCGAGAGCGTTTTCATGACTTCGAGAATATAGAGCGGTTGTCCTTCCGCCACGATGTCGCCCGGCTTGACGAAAGGCGGCGCATCCGGGTCCGGAGAGGCGTAGAACTGGCCGTGCATGGGGGCGTCGATCGTGATTTCGGTTTTGGCCGGAGCGGAGGCTTTTTCGAGGACAGGAAGCGTGGAGGCTGCGGCCGCCGGGGCCGGGCTGGTCGGCTGGGGGCTGCTGTCCTGTGCGCCGCGCACCAGACGGATGTGCTCGCCGTCGCGGGAATAGTCGAGTTCGGTAATGCCCAGCGCCTGCATCCGGGCCATCAGGGCATCGAGGATCTTGAGATCGGGGATCATGGGGCGATTGGCTTTCCGGTCTGCTTCAGGTCAGGGCGCGCAATGTGATGCCTGCGGCTTCGAAGCCCGCGCGGACCTTGCGGGCGACGTCCACGGATTCCGCATTGTCCCCATGCACGCAGATCGTATCAATGCGGGTCGGCAGCATTTTGCCGGAGATGGTTTCGATGGCGCCGGCCTGCACCATCCGCACGGCGCGGGCGGCCGCGAAATCGGCATCATGCAGGACCGCACCCGGTTCCTTGCGCGAGACGAGATGTCCGTCTTCGGTATAGGCGCGGTCGGCGAAGATTTCCGAGAACACGGTCAGGCCCCGCTCGCGTCCGATACGGTCCAGATGGCTCAGAGCGATGGCCATGATGGGGAGGTTTGGATCGACCGCCTTAACCGCATTGACGATGGCTTCGGCAACGGCGGGATCGCGTTCAGTCAGGTTGCCCAGCGCACCATGGGTTTTCATGTAGGTCATGCGGTGGCCGGAATAAGTGGCGAGGGCCTGTGCCGCGCCCATCTGATAGGCCACAATTCGTTCGATCTGGGCGGGGGTGAAGGGCATGACGCGGCGTCCGAAGCCCCACAGGTCCGGGAAGCCGGGATGGGAGCCGACGGAGACGCCTTTTTCGCGTGCGATGCGGAAGGTCTCGGCCATGACTTCCGGGTCGCCGCCGTGAAAGCCGCAGGCGACGTTAGCAGAGGTCACGATGTCCAGCATCGCGCTGTCATTGCCCATTGTGTAATGGCCGAAGCTCTCGCCCAGATCGGCGTTCAGGTCGATGGTTTTGGCGGTCATGGTTTGGAACTCCCGGACATGAAATAACAGGGCATCAGAAAACGAGCTGTGTGCGGAGTGTGGCAATTTCGGTGGCAAGGCGCTTCAGATCCGCAGCTTCCTGCCGGATGATCTGCACCGCCTCATCGCGTGTGATGGTTTCGAAATGGACGGGCGCGCCGACGACTGTCTGGGACAGCAGGCGCAGGTCCGGCGCAATGACGGTGGCGATCTTGGGATAGCCGCCGCAGGTATTGGCATCCATCATCTGGATGATCGGCTGGCCCGCGGGCGGCACCTGAACGGTTCCGGGCAGGATGCCGTGGGAAAACAGGCTGAGCGGGCGCGAGAGTTTCAAAGCGTTCTGCCCTTCGAGCCGATAGCCCATGCGGTTTGCGCTGGGGGTCAGGGTCCAGGAAGCGGTGTGGAAGGTTTTCAGGCTTTCGGGCGTGAAGACGTCGTGTTCGGCTGCGGGCAGGACGCGGATCCGGGTGCCGTCTGCGGGGGGAAGCGGGCAGGGGCGCGTGAGGCCGTAGCCTGCGGCGGGCAGGCACAGTGTGGAGGCTGCGAGGCAGGAAAGGCGGTCGCCTTTCTGAAGGGCGCGCCCCTCAAGGCCGCCGAAGCCGCCTTTGAGATCCGTCGAGCGCGCGCCCAGAACCGGGGGCACGTCCAGACCGCCCCGGAGCGTCAGATAGGCGCGTGCGCCCTGTTCCGGCGCGCGGAGCGTCAGGATCTGGCCTGGCCTGGCGGTGATGGCCCAGTCGCGCGGGAGTTTCAGATCGTCGAGCGTGGCGGGGCAGGCGGCACCAGTGATGGCAAAGGATGTCTCGGCCTGAAAGCGCACGCGGAAGGGGAAAAACACGATCTCGATTCCGGCAGCATCCAACGAATTGCCGAGCAGCAGGTTGCCGTGGCTCAGGGCCAGACGGTCCATCGCGCCGCCTTGCGCCACGCCCATGGCCATGGCGTGAGGGCGGCCGAAATCCTGAATGGTGTTGAGGGAGGAGCCGGTCAGGATTTCGATCATGAGGCCCTCACGAAACGGACGGTGTCGCCCAGCCGCAGCAGGCCGGGTTCGGGACGGAAGGCATCGAACAGGCACAGATCCGTCCGGCCAAGGATATGCCAGCCCGACGGCGAGGTGCAGGGCATCATGCCCGCGTGGCCGCCGCCGATGACCACAGCCCCTTCCTCCACCCGCAGACGCGGGGAGTCGCGGCGGGGGATGGCCAGACGCGGGTCCAGCCCTGTCAGGTACACGAAGCCCGCCATGGCCCCGATGGCGGCGACGCTGTAGCGCCCGGCCATGTGGGCGTCGATGGTTTCCTCTTCCGTCAGGTTGGCGAAGCGGGCGACGAGCGCCAGATCTTCGCCGAATGCCCCGCCATAGACGACCGGCACCACGATCTCGCGGGACGGCACCTCTTCGGCGGAGGCCTGTGTCCAGGCGGTTCGGAGCAGCTCTTCCATGGCGGAAGCGTCAGTCTCTACGGCGTCGAACGTGACGAGAAGGTTATTGACACCGGGGATGGTCTGGAGGACGTCCGGGCGGGTGTTCAGCGCGCGGCTGGTGGCCCAGATGCGGCGCTGTGTCGTGTCGCTGAACGGGCCGTTGGCTGCGTCCAGCAGGAGGCCGCCTGCGCCTGCCATGTGAATACGGGTCATGCAGTCTGATCCGGCTGGGAGCGGCCATGGAACGGCCGCCGGGGAAGGAGGGCAGCGGCCAGCGCGCCGCACAGGATGATGATGCCTGTGATGTAGAAAACGCCGTGGAAATTGCCGGTGGCCTGAAGCAGATATCCCGTCATGACCGGGGCCAGAATGCCGAGGCCGTTGGAGAATGTCAGGGTCAGGCCGGTCACGGAGCCGAGGATTTCGTCTTCCACCAGCAAGTCCGCCAGCAGGGCCATGTTGGCTCCCGTGCCGCCTGCCATGAAGGCCATGGAGACGGCGAGGAGCGGAATGATGGTCGCGGCCGTTCCGCAGAGCGGCAGAAAGCCCATGGAGGAGGCCAGAACGAGGTACAGGCAGACGACCTTGCGACGCGCGCCGAAAGAGAGGTTGGAGCGCCGGACGAGCGTTTCACCGATCCGTCCGGCCGTGATGGAGAGAATGGCCGCGCCGATATAGCAATAGGCCGTATAGGCTCCGGACTGCTCGGTGCCGAGATGCAGGGTCTGGCGCATGATGATCGGCAGCCAGGACATCAGCAGGAAGTTGGCGTAATTGGCGCAGCACTGCGCGATGACGACGCCCCAGAAAGCCGAGGAGCGAAACAGGGTCGGCACCGAGATCAGGGAAAAGGACGTGGCCTGTGTGCCGCGTGCGGGGCGCGGGTGGGTCAGGAGCCAGACCACGGACCAGACCAGACCCAGCGCGCCGAGCAGCGAAAACGCCGGGCGCCAGCCGTAATGGGCAATCAGCCATCCGCCCGAGGCGGCACCGCAGGCTAGCCCGATGGGGATGCCGCAGATGAAGGCGGTCATCATCAGTCCACGTTCGTGCAACGGCGCCCAGGCCCGGACGACCTTGTTGCCGAGTGCGAAGGTGGGGGCTTCTCCGACGCCCAGCAGGATGCGGGTGGCGATGAAGGCCGGGACGGTGGCGGTCAGGCTGCCGAGGATCATGGCGA
Source organism: Gluconobacter sp. Dm-44 (assembly GCF_018256175.1). Classification (NCBI taxonomy): domain Bacteria; kingdom Pseudomonadati; phylum Pseudomonadota; class Alphaproteobacteria; order Acetobacterales; family Acetobacteraceae; genus Gluconobacter; species Gluconobacter sp. Dm-44. The sequence continues at coordinate 22,695 of NZ_JAERLZ010000020.1, forward strand.
GCGACCACAGGGCCACGGCGGCCGCGCCGATGATCCGCACGCCGAAGCGGTCCAGAAGGATCGCGCTGGGCAGGTTCAGGATGAAATAGGACCAGAGGAAGCTGGAGAGGACCCAGCCTGTCTCCCCGGGTGTGAGGGCGAATTCATGCGCGATCTGGGGCATGCCCACGGACAGGGCGGCCCGGTCTCCGTAGCAGATCACGCACATGGCGATGGTGAGGGCGTATATGACGAACCGGAAAGGCCGGCGATCTTCTGAAACTGTCTGCAAGAAACTGCGCCTCTTTCCGTTCGCGTTCAGAATGTCAGGCCGGTCTGGATATAGTACATGCCACCGTTGAAGCCGTAAGGTGAGTAATAGGCATATTTATATTCGTTAAAGAGCGGTGCTGCGGTCGCCTTGGGAACGCGGGTCGGATATTTGTTGCCCAGGTTGTTCGCGCCGACCGTGACGCTCCATTTTGGCAGGATCTTGTAGCTGACGGACATGTTGGTCAGGAAAGCCGGGCGCTGTTCCATCGGAGCCGCCGTGGGGCTGGCGAGGAAGATAATGGAGCCGTAGCGCTGTTCCTGCACCATGACGTTCCACTTGCCGTAATTCCAGTTGACCGTGAGGTTTTCGCGGTTCTTCGGCGCGGAGTGCAGAAGCATTTCTTCGGCATAGGTGTTGAACGTGGACAGGCCCATGTTCGCCAGTACAGTGGGTGTCTTGTTGCGGCTGCGGATTTCGTTGTCGGAGTAGTTGAATGTGAAGTCGAAGCGGAATGTTCCGGCGCGTTTGGTGTGCAGGGTGTAGTTGGTGTCGATGTCACCGCCATAGGTCTGGGTATTGACGGGGTTTGTGTAATAGGAGGCGTAGGTGACGTTGTTCAGGCCAGACGCCTCGAGAATATCGGCCACACCTGCGCCGCCGAGGGTCGTGGTGCTGGCCAGACGGTCGTTGATGGCGATGTAATACAGGTTTGCGGTGACGTTCCAGTCCTTGAGGGGTGTGGCGTCGATGCCGATGCTATAGTTGCGGGAATATTCGCCTTTGATATGGCCTGCGCCGAGCGCCTTTGCGGCGGCGCTGCTGTTGGGGAGCTGGTCCACGGCGTAGTTGGCGAAGGGGGCGTTATAGAAATAATAGGTCTGGCCCAGTGTTGGCGGGCGATAACCGGTGTTGATGCTGGCGCGGATAGCCCAGTGTTTGTTGAAGTTGTAGCGCGTTCCGATCGAGCCGGTCGTGACGGTGGCGAGATGGTTGTAGCTCGTGGCGCGGCCACCGAGGGACCATTCCCATTTTTTCGTAACGTAGAAATCGAGGTTGACGTTGCCGTCGTAGATGTCGCGTCCGCGATTGGTGACGGCGAGCGGGACGTTACCGGCATGGTCGGTTGCGCCGAGGCCGATCCATGAGGCTTCCTCGCCTTCTGTCATCTGGAAGGTGTCACGGCGATATTCGCCGCCAAAGCGTAGGGCAATCGGTTTGGGGAGCCATGACGTGTTGAAGAAGCGCGAGCCTCGTATGCCGGTCGAAAGCTCTGAAGTGATGGTTTTGCCGTCATAAAAATCGCGCGGGCTGGCATCGCCGAGAGACATGTTGTTGCTGTCGAGGGTCGAATAGGCCTGATCGTCACGACCGTAATTGACGTAGGCGTCCCAGGCGAAGCCGAATTTATGCGCCTTGATGCCGTTGTCTGTTTCGAAATCGTACTGGTCCATGCCGATATAGGGCTGTGCGCCATTGGGCCAGAGATTGATATTGGTCAGGCTGTTCCCAGCACTTCGGTAGGTTTCGGCCACATGGGCCTTACGATGGCTGAAGGTCGAGGTGCTGTAGAGGCTGAGGTTTTCGTTCAGCGGGATCGCCATGTTTTCGCTGATGGTTTCCAGCGTCGATTTCGGGATGCCGAGGCCGCGCTGCACATCACGACTGGCTGTTTCGTTGCGGGAATCCCCGACCGGATAGAGTTGTCCGACGAAAAGGCCGCTGCGGTTAGTCGGAAGCTGGTGAGTAACCTGCGCCGCCAGATCGAGATAGCCACCGTTTTTGCCAAGTGCCGTGGCCCAATCCGCATAACCGTTCAGCGCCTGCCCGTCACCGGCGTAAAAGCCGCTGTTTTGGAAATTGATGGACCCGCCATGGGTGCGCTGCTTGAGAACGATGTTGACCGCACCTGCCAGAGCGTCCTGACCATAGAGTGCGGTGGCACCTTCGGTAATGACTTCGATATGATCGATTGCTGAAATCGGGATCAGGGAAATGTCGGTGGGTTCGGTGCCCCAGTTCGGGCCGGCATTGGCGTTGAAATTTGCACCGATATGGCGGCGGTGTCCGTTGACGAGAATCAGCGTATCGTCGGCGGACTGGCCGCGAAGCTGCATGGTCTGGATGAAGCCGCTGTTTCCGACGCCGGATTGTGGCGGAGACGTAATGGAAGCCGAGGCTTGGGCGAGGGCCTGCATGACGTTTGTCTGGCCGGTGGCCAGAAGCTGGCTGCCGGATACTACCGTAACCTGTGTGGTACTGTGAACCGGGGTGGAGGGATTCATCACGGATTGGCCGGTAGAGGCCGTCCCGGTGACGCGCATCTCTTCTGGACCCGACCTTGAAATGATGGATGTTCTGCGAGAGGAGGGTCTTGCAGAAGTGGTAGTGGCGGCCCTTGCAGGCGAGGTTGTGACCCGTTTGTGCGTGGAATGTGTGTGCGTCGTCACTCTGGTGGACGTGGCCTGGGCGGTTGGACAGAGCGAAACGAGCGAGCTCAAGGCAGCGCTACACATCAGGAAAGCCTTGGGTCCAAAACACTTGCTCATGGGCATCCCCTTTGCCAGCCGGTGTTGGCCGACCATTCGAAATATATGCTTTTCATGAACAAATCACACACATAACGAAACGACAACTAAAATGTTTTTATTAAGGAACAAACTCTCTTTTTCTGCCGCTTTGCTAGGCGAATCTGATTGATTTGACCGAGCGCCTGAGGCTGAGTCCTGTTTGACGAAAAGACAGCATCGCTTGAACGGACAAAAAAAATGAGTAAAAACTGAAACGAGAGAAAATTTTTTTGTCTGTCGAGTCGTGATTCCCGAACTCAGAACATTTGTCGTTGCTGCCCGGACCGAGAGTTTTGCCGCGACAGCCAAGGCGATCGGGGTGACGCAGTCGGCAATCAGTGCTCAGATTCGTCGGCTTGAAGAAGAGTTTGGCTATGATCTTTTTGAGCGCACAGGCAGGTCGGTAACTCTGACGGCAGCGGGGAGTCGTATCTTATGTCAGGTCGAAGATATCCTTTCGGCCTTTGAGGCGCTTCGAGGGGCGTCACATCTCAAGCCTGAAACCGAACTGTTGCGGGTGGGCGCTATTTCAACTGCTCAGACCAGCTTGCTTGCCCCTGCCATTGCGGGTTTGCATCTTGAGCTTCCGGATCTGAAAGTACGGATTGTTCCAGGGACTTCCATGAGTTTGCTGGATCGTCTGGATGCGGGAGAGCTGGATGCTGCGCTGATCGTCCGGCCACCTTTTGGGTTGATGCCATACATGCAGTGGCATCCTGTCGTGCAACAGGACTATGTCATGGTCGTCCCTGCTCATGTCGAAGGCGCAGACTGGCGACAGATCCTCGAAGGCCAGCCTTTTATTCGCTATGACAGCCGTTCTTTTGGGGGGCGTACGCTGGATCGATTTCTCAGGACGCAGGGGCTTTCTCCCCATGAGGTCATCGAGACTGAAGATCTTCATACAATTCTGCAGATGGTCGCCAATAATATGGGGTGTTCGATTGTTCCCTATATCTTTGCGGTTAGTGTTGTGCCGAATATCCGTATCTTGCCTCTGGGAGACCAGAAGATCGTGCGGGATGTCGGTGTGATGACCTTACGCGGCCGAATGACGGAGGGCTGCAAGGCTCTGATCCGGTATCTGGAAGAGGCCTCCCGCAGCAATATGCCTCCTCAGTAGTTTTGGATATTATGAAGAGCCTTCAGGTTGTTGCGCGCCATAGAAGGAGCGGCGCATTATCGGTTCCTGCTTGTTGGAAGTCGGTTCCGAAAGACCTGGATAGAGTGGCAAATGTTTCCAGAATGTTTCGCCCTTCCTCGCCGTGGGCCAGAGAGGGTACTCCGCGTCTGTGAGCAGCCAGGCCCAGGCCGAGTGTGATCGGATGGATTTCGAGACTTTCGAGTTTTCCATTCTGATAAGTGCAGATCGGCATGATGGTCTCCCAGAAACGTTTTTCGGCGGGGAAACCTTTCGCATCGTTGTTGCTGCGAGCTTTATAAAGCTGATGAGGTGTTAGCTCCGGACTTACGCGGTTCGCCATATAGGATTCGACTGGGAGGCGCTCCACGAGTTCATTCTGTCCTATGAAATTGCCCAGACTGTAGAAGATCGGTTTGCCGTTATGGATTTCGAGGCCCCGCAACAGATGTGGTCCGTGACAGGCAACGATATCCGCACCGGCGTCGATCGCCTGACGGGCGGCTGTTACGAGAAAATCAGCCGGAATTTCTACGTCGAGTTCTCCGTTGGCGTTATATCCGCTTTCATGTGCGTGAATACTCAGGATGACCGTATCGGAAACCATCCGTGCTTCTGCGATCCAGCGATGCAGGGCTTGCGTGTCCGTCGGGTTGGGGGTGGTGCTGACTTTCGTTTCCTGACCGACCTGAAAATTCAGGTTTTCGAAGGCGAGAACCCCCTCGGGGGCGGGAAAGGCGAAACCAAGCTGGATTTTGTCGTCCTTGACCCGTTGCAATCCGAGCTTCCGGTAGATCTCCCTCAGGGAGGTCATATCATCGGCGGAAACGTGGTGCATCGTGTTGTAGCGTAGCGGATTGATGCCGGGGCGTCCCTGCATCGCGCTCGTCTGCATGGCTGCCTCCTGCCCTCTGGCGAAGGTGGAGGTGCAGGACAGCATGGAGACCGTACCTGCAGGATGCGTAAAATATGTAGGGCGTCTGGCATCTTCCAGATGCAGGCCGATCCCGGCATGATGCAGATTTCGGTGGTTGAGTTCGTCCAGCGTCTTGCGCAGGCCGGAGATGCTGTAATCCAGCGAATGGTTGGTTGCCGCCGCAAAAAGGTCGAAACCGGCTTCTTTCAGGTCATCCAGAACCCGGGATGAGGCGCCAAAATGCGTGCCGCCCATATCAAGGGCCGGATCACCCACGAAATCGTTCGGTACCAGTTCGAGATTGGTGAACGAAACATCGCAGGCGCGGATCATGTCGAAAAGGGGCGACAGTCCGGGGTCAGTGCGGCTGTTGAGTTGCCGAAAGAGAATACTGTCACCCGTCAGGCAGATTTTCATCAGGCGGTCCGGAACATCAGTTGAAAAATTGATGCTTTGGGAAAAGCATTTCTGTGCCGGTATGGTTATCGAAGACGCATGAGGTGTCCAGTTTCAGGACGCTCTTTACGGTGATGGTTTTCCCATCTTCATGATATGGAAAAACCGGGCTTCTCACGGAGCCAGGCAGCTCTGGAGGCTCTTACGACGTGGGCAGAGGTTTCTGAAGGATTTCGAGCAGGCGGTTGAACAGGCTGAGACGCGGCGAGTTCCGCTGGATCAGAAAGCCCAGATTTCGGCAGGGAGCCGGGGCCGGAAGCGGGATTTTTTTTAAATGGACGCCCGCGGGCCAGGGACGGGCCCAGTCAGGGACGAGCGAGACGCCCGTTCCCTGACTGACGATGATGGCAATGGCGTCCAGTGAGTCGAGCTCGAGGCGTTCATGGGGCCAGATCCCTGATTTTCGAAGATATTCGTCAGCAAGACGGCCACCCCACTGCATCCGGTCATAGCGGATCAGAGGATGATTCCGGAGGATTTCGTGGGGGTCTGTTTCCTGAAGAGCTTCCGGGGCCAGGACGACCAGAGGCTCGGACCGCAGGGTCTGCCAGACTAGTGTTTTTGGAATTTCAAAAGGCGGCTCCACGATGAAGGCAGCGTCGATATTTCCTTCCAGAACCGCGTTATGCAGCCCGGATGAAGAGCCTGGAGTAATATGCAGCTCGATTTCGGGGAAACATTCGAAAAAACGTTTCAGATAAGGGGGGAGGAGGCCATTCGCCGCACTTGATATCGCGCCGATCCTCAGGGTCCCGACAGGCTTGTCACTCGCAGCAATGGCGCAGAGATCCCGGACGCTCGTGACGATCGCCCGGCTCTGTTCGATGATGGCTAGCCCTTGTTCTGTAGGACGGACGTTCCGCCCATCACGCTGGACAATCGGACAGCCTATTTCGTCTTCGAGCGCGCGGATCCGTTGGGCAACGCTGGCTGGGGTAAGGCGGAGCTGACGTGCTGCACCCGCAAGCGACCCCTGTTCGATAACGATCAGGAAACTTTCGAGGAAGCGTGTGTCCATGAGTAGGTCTCCGAAGGGTCTGTCAGGGCAGCGTAACGTAGCGAAAGAGATCAGACATCGGATTTACCTTCTTCTGAAGTCATATATTCGCACGATTGTTACGCCGACGAATATGATATCAGCGGATTTTTCCAGAAAAGTCATGGTGCAGTCATGGTTAATCCGTTTCATCTCGCATTCCCGGTCGACGACCTTGCAGCCGCCCGGATCTTTTACGGAACTGTTCTCGGGTGTGCAGAGGGACGGAGTACGGAAACCTGGATCGATTTCGATCTTTATGGACATCAAATCGTTACGCACCTGGTTCCTGATGCCTGTCAGGGTGGGAGTGAAGGTGGAGGGGGAGCCGTGGACGGTCATAACGTGCCTATCCCGCATTTCGGCGTTGTTCTTGACATGGAGGACTGGAAGGTTCTGGCGGAGCGTGTTCGCGGTCATGGCATTTCTTTTGGAATGGAGCCACAGATCCGTTTTGCGGGACTGCCGGGCGAGCAGGCGACGATGTTTTTCTGCGATCCCGCAGGGAATGCGTTGGAATTCAAAGCTTTCGCCAATATGCAGCAACTTTTCGCCAAGCAGTAAGGGTTGTTTATGTTCTGTTCTGGTCAACCCGAGACAAACAGCATGACCGCGCCTTTGATGGATGTCGATCTCGGACATCATCTTTTCAGTCGTTTGTATGAGATCGGTTTTGACGGCCGTGGCATGACGCGGCCGTCTTACGGAAGGGAAGAAAATTTCGCCCATGCCCTGTTCATGGGTGTGGCAGGGCAATACGGATTAGAGGTACGTCGTGATTGGGCTTCCAATCTTTACCTGACGCTTCCTGGCCGTGACCGCACCCTTCCAGTCGTCATGACGGGGTCGCATCTCGATACTGTTCCATGTGGCGGAAATTTCGATGGAGCGGCGGGTGCAGTGGCTGGTCTTCTTGTGCTTTGTGCCTGGGTCAAAGCGGGTTTCCGGCCGGAACGGGACACGACACTGATCGTGACACGTGCAGAAGAAAGTGTCTGGTTTCCGCTGTCCTATCTGGGAAGCCGGACGGCTTTCGGGCTGCTTGAGCCTTCCGCGCTCGAAACTCCGCGAAGCGACGATGGTCTGAGCCTGAGGCATCACATGCAGGACTGTGGCGCCAGTCCCGACCTGTGCGGAAAAGCATCGGTTCTGGATGCCGCGAAAATCGACTGTTTTGTCGAACTGCATATCGAACAGGGGCCTGTTCTTTTGGAAGCGGACGTTCCGGTAGGGATCGTGACAGGAATTTGCGGGAGCACGCGGTATCGCTCGGCTGTTATTCATGGTCAATATGCCCATTCCGGGGCGACGCCGCGTTGTTTCCGTTCAGACGCCGTGATGGCCGGGGCCAGCATGATGACTGCTCTGCACGAAGCCTGGAAACAGGCGGAAGTTGACGGGGAAGAGATGACTCTGACGTTTGGCGTCTGCCGGACCGACGAGGCACAAGCGAATTTTGCAGCGGTTCCCGGGAAGCTGGATCTCGTGATTGATATCCGTTCCCGGGATGAAGCGCTTCTTGAGCGGGTCAACGGGTTGGTTATCCAACAGGCGCGTCGTGTTGAACAGGACTATCATGTCCGTGTGGAGCTTGGGCCGAGGACCTGTAGCACACCTGCCGTCATGAATGCAGATTTGCAGGCGGACGCAAAAATCATTGCAACCTCGCTGAACATTCCCTTCGTTTCGATGTCAAGCGGTGCCGGGCATGATGCGGCGATATTTGCCTTGCAAAACGTCCCGACGGGAATGCTCTTTGTGCGCAATAGCAACGGAAGTCATAATCCAGACGAAAGCATGGAGATGGATGACTTCATGGAGGGGGTCCGTCTGCTGGAATGCCTTCTGCGCAGGCGGGCAGTATCTGTGTCCTGAATCCTTTGAGGGCCTGCATTCAGGATTGTATGGAGGTGCCAAAACGATTTGGCTCTTTCGCGAGTGTCTGATCCAGGCGGGTGCTATTGAAAGGCTGTGTGATCGTTTTGATAATACGCTGCGTAACGCGGGTTATCTGCCGATGTCCGTCCAGATCCTGAATGTAGCACTGGTAGCCGCTCCTAGATAGCGCAATATGAACGCTGAGAAAGCAGATTTCCGGGTAAGACGTGTTCCCGAAGACTGGCGGCCCAAGCGCAAAGCTGTCTCATAAAGATCGCCATGCAAACTGGACGCTGAAGTTTGCCAAAGCGAAGCGGCAGGATGACGGGACGATCCCTACAACAGATCTCGTCATCCCATTCTTTGGATACAAATTCCACGTCTCCATTGACCGGAAGTTCCGGTTCATCCGGAAACGGAAGACGACGGGTGTGATCTGACGTTCTTCAAGCTTTTCAATAAGCGGATCAGCATCATACGCCTTGTCGGCGATAAAGGCTTTGGGATCGATTTCATTGAGGAGAGGTTCTGCTTCAGTGGTGTCGGCTCTCGCCTTTGCGTCAGCGAAAGAGCCATGGCCTTGCCCGCAGCATCGACAATGGCATGGATTTTCGTGGTTAGTCCGCCACGGGATCGTCCGATGATCTGATCGTCGCCCCTTTTTTATGGGCGCCCGCACTATGCTGGTGAGCCTGCACAATCGGGCTGTCAATCATCATGTATTCATTGGCTCGATCATCGGCGAGCAGATGGTGGAAAATCCGTTCAATCACGCTGCTTCCGCACCAGCGACGCAGTCGTTTGTGAACATTCTTCCAGTCCCCGAACTGCACTGGCAGGTCACGCCACGGAATGGCGGCGCGGTAACGATATAAAACTGCTTCCACAAACAGCCGGTTATCCGCAGATGTCCCGCCGACATGACCTTCCCGACCCGGGAGAAGATCCTTTATCTGCTCTCACTGATCATCGCTCAGACCATACCGGCACATCCACACATCTCCAAAAAACGGAGAAAAATATCAAAGATCAGATGAAAACAGGCCTTATGGCATCGTAAGCTAGGCTCAGGACCTATTAATTTATTGAACTGAGCGGTGTTCCGTGATTCACAGTCTTACCGATGGAGGGTGGGCCT
>NZ_JAERLZ010000021.1:0-24644 GCF_018256175.1 Gluconobacter sp. Dm-44
CCCGATATGACCGCTGCGCTCATACATTCATGTCCGCAATCCACATCGCAGCAAGCGTCATCTTCTACCTCAAAGAACGAGTCCTGAGCCTAGACTGGTCCTGTGCAGAAGCAAGGGAACGAGCGGCATATCGATCTGCCGCCTCGCGTCTGTGCATCGCTGGCGTCTCTGCCCAATCGAGACGGCCGCGTGTTCCGTCCGGTCCGTGCCCGAAAGTCGAGAAACGGGAAGGGGAGGGAAATCGGTCAGGCGTATTCGGAAAACGGACGTACTAGCGGTGGTCAGATCAAATCCGGATGGTCAGTGGCTTGTCGCAAAGCGGGTCTGCCGGGACACATGCGCGTCTGGATACCCAAGGGGCAGGAGAAACCGAAGGGCGTATTCGTTCCGGACGTCACTCCGCATGATGCCCGTCACACCTGGGCAAGTTGGCAATACTGCCTGCACAAGGATCTGATGCGCCTCAAGGCTGACGGCGTTTGGGGTAACATCACGACAGTCACGCGCTATGCCAAGGTGATGCCAGAGGCTTACCGGGCCGAGATATTGGAATGGCTGGGCATCAGGGACTGAACGCGCGATCCCCGATTCGCAGGAGTGCGCAGATGCAGAGAGGGTGCACGGATTTTGCACGGATTTGCTCGGTCACATACGGCTTTATGCGGTACCAAGCGGCTCTAAGCGACCCAGATTAATCAGCCCAATGGACTGAAAGAATTACTGGAAAGTCTATATTTTCAAGGAGTTATCACCGGACCGAGTGGTGGGCGCAACAGGGATTGAACCTGTGACCCCTACCATGTCAAGGTAGTGCTCTACCGCTGAGCTATGCGCCCCCGGTCCGGTGAGGTGGCTTTTAACGATGTCTGCTAAGCCTTGCAACCCCCTTTGAGGCGGAATATGGAAAATTATGAAAATTCCTTCGCCTCTAACGTCGTTCAAGGTAGATTATCCGCGGAATACCGCCACTCCTGTCGTCGTGTCTTCTCCGCATTCAGGACGCTATTATCCTTCTGATTTTCTTAGCAGTGCATCCCTGTCTCTTTTTGAGCTCCAGCGGATTGAAGATCGCTTCATGGATCAGTTGCTGGAGGATGCCCCTGATTTCGGAGCAACTTTGCTGAGCGCAAACTTTTCCCGCGCCTGGTGCGATGTGAATAGAGACTGGCGCGAGGTTGATCCGGAGATGTTTGCTCCCACGCCTCCTGCAGACGAGGTTCTGTTAAGCGCCAAGGTACAGGCTGGATTTGGAGTGATTCCGCGGTGTATTTCGCAGGGACGCCAAATCTACGGGCATTCCTTGCAACTTTCCGAATTAAGAAAAAGAATTGCTACAGCGTGGCTTCCTTACCATGAAGCTCTTGGGGCGCTTTTGGAAGAGACACGTCTGCGCTTTGGATACGCAATCCTTCTCGATATGCACTCGATGCCGAAATTACCTTATGCGCGTTCAGGCGATATTGTACTTGGGGACGTACACGGGAAAAGCTCAAGTAAAGAAATAATTGATAAGATAGATACAGAAATAAAATATAGTAATTATTCGGTTCGTAGAAATTTTCCATATTCGGGAGGTTATATTACGCAGCATTATGGAAGACCGGAAGAAAAAATACATGCTGTTCAGATAGAAATCTGCCGCTCTCTTTATCTGAACAACGCCACTCTTGAGCCGGGAAGCGGCTTTATGGAAACAAAGAAAAATATGCGGCGTTTTCTCGCTGCTATATCGGGCTGGACCTTGTAAATCCACAAGGGTCCCCCTGTTCATCCTGTCTTGACGGATCATTTTTCTTGGTGCGCGCAGTTTGGTTTGGTTATCGCCATATTGCCACTTCCAGGCTGTTTCCGTCGATGAAGCAAAGTGCGTTTCTCCACTGGAAACACTAAGCGCTGTCTGTACCGATGAGGCGGGTCGGTATGGGCCATTGTGGATTATCACCGGATCAAACTGGAGAGAGGTCAAGAATAGCCTCGTCGGGGACAGACGTCGTTTTTCTTGACCTCAAAACCCTCATAAAATTGAGTAATGGAGACTTGTGATGGTCCAGAATTTTACGCCACTCTGGGGATCCGCAACAGATACGCCAGATATGATCGGCTTGGTCAAATCACCTCAGATTGCCAGCGCGTTTGGTAACAAGGTCGATGCAGATGGCGGACAGTCCATCAACCAATCAATTCAGTCCGGTGCGCTTGATGCACTCAGTACGCTCGATGGTGTGAGCGTTACGGATGTGCTGGCGGCCAGTAGTCGGGCGCAGGTGTCTTCGGTAATGCAGTTCAGGGCGCTTAAGACTGCACCTGTTGCGGTTACACTGACATCGTGGGACGGGACTGCCCAGACGCGAGGGGCTGCTGGAATTTTTCTTCTGGCATCTGATGGGCTTGTGGCGGATGGAGGTGTCGTCATTGCGACGGCGGGCGCCGGAACCTATCGCCGCGTTTTTCAGGGCGGGGTGGATCCGGCTTGGTACGGTGCAATCGGGGATGGCACCTCGCACCCGGCTTCAACGATGTTTGCCACACTGGCCGATCTGCAAACGGTTTTCCCCAAAGCTTATAGCCTGTCACAGGAAATGGACTGGCTGGCGATTCAGGCTGCCTCGCTCTCGGGATATGGCGTTTCCGGCCCAAAGCGGGCCTACATGATGTGCAACAGTGCGGTTGCCTCCGATGACAAACCGCTTGTCTGGATTCCGGGTACTACATTCGGGTCGTTCGGTGGATCAACTTTCGATTTCACGGCGTTGGAAACCGCCGCTGACAGCCAGGATTTTGTGACGAACGGTACGTTCTCCGATACAAGCGGTGCAGGTTGGTCGAACGCCACGATCTACCCGGCAATGCAGATCACAGATGCAACCTTTACGACCGGTGCGGCTATATTTACCGATCCGGCTGCCCATGGAGCCTGGACCGGAACAGTCTCGGGCGGTGTTATGACCGTGACCGGGTTTTCAGGAAGTCCTGCGCTGGCTGTGGGTTCTGTGGTTTATGACATCGACAACACGCTCGCTTCGGGGACGACGATCACGAAACTGCTGACGGGGACGGGGGGCGACGGCACGTACCAGATCTCCGATGGCGCGGCGTCTATTACAACTGCGGTCGCCATGTCGAACTCCACCGGCCATTACGGGCAGTTTGGCCAAAAGCTTACGTTGCCAGCTGGAAATTATACGCTGGACGTCAAGTACGAGGTTACGCTCGGGGCATCTTATGCGAATGGAAACGGACAGCCGGGGAATGTCGGGGTTTCGTTCAGTGCGAATGGTCCAGGGTCTGGAAATAATCCCTGGAACAATTATGTATTCAAAGACACCGGCTGGGCAGATCCAGCAGTTGAAGGCGAGATTTCGTTTGCATTCAATGTAGCAGAAGCTGGGAGCGCGTGGCTGACCATTTCGGTTTCGGGTTATATTAATGTTCGCGTTACGAGCGTCTCCGTCAAGGCATTGCGGTGGAACTGCGCAGTTCTTTCGACACGTGATGGTGCCTTGGAGCACTATTCGAATAATGTCCTGATCGAAGGTCTTACGATCCTTGGGCCGACGGGTAATGCTGGCCTGACGGGCTTATTTTATAATTCATTTCAGAACACGGACGGCACGATCCACAACTTTAAGGATCTTTCCATACAGGGGTTCGGTGTTGGGATTGACTGGCGTAACGGGGCTTATCTCGCCGAATACTGGAACTGCTCCGTAACATCCTCTACGTTATATGCGGTCCAGTTTCTGGCGGGCAGCGTTAATGCGGGCGAGAATTTCCGCTGGTACGGCGGCAGTCTTGGAAATTCGACAGGAATTGTGTTCAATCCGGGCGGGGCTGAAATCACATTTTATGGAACGTCTCTGGATTATTCGGACCAGATCGTCATCCAGAACACCGGTCGCATCGAGATGCATGGTGTGCATTGCGAAATGTGGGGACCTCAGACTGAGAACAAGCCGCTGTTTCATTGTACCGGAAGCGGATACCTGGGATGGTTTGGCGGAATGATCCTGCTGGCCGGAAATTCGGCGACCTATAAAACGCCACCGGTCTGGATGGAACAGAACCTTTCACAGATCTGTTTTTATGGGACCCAACTTTACAACCTGACAAGTGCGGATGGTCGGGCAGCTTATGGCGCCGGGTCGATCAAGACGTTTAACATGCTGAATACCGGCAACCCCAATATCGGGACGTTTATCAACGGGACCTCCGATCGACTGGGACTGTCAGGAAAGTTTATTCCGCAGTCCAAGTCCGTATTGTGCCGGGATGGGATTGGACTGGCTGGCGGCCTGTACTCCGATAATGCCAATGCGGTCTCCCAATGGGTATCGGATGGCGCGTCAGTCGCCATGAGCACGGCCTATACCGTCAACGGCAATCCTGCCGCGCTGGCGGTCACGACCCAGGGTAACAGTCGGAACGACCGCGTCGTGCTCTGTATCCCGATCGATCGTTATCAGTCAGGTTTTTTTAATATCCAGTGCCTGTTTCCCTACGATCTGACACAGACTGGTAAGGTTCTTTCAACGAATTCGCAGTCAGCAGCCTACTCGGATGATGTCTTTCCTCTCTATGCGCGAGCGTTTTACGTGTCGATTGTGGGTTATGACAGCTTCGGGAGGCCGAACTTTGGTGCACGCGATCTGTTCGCGGGTGAAGCGGATTTCAGAATTCCAAAGCAGGGTTGCACCCAGTGGATGGAAGCTGGTTTTGCGTGTGCTTATTTGGGGCTGCCATCGGCAGGCACAGGCGAAAACGATATCTCGCTTGCAGGTGCGGGGGGCGCTCCGTCCTTTGCAACACATATCGCCATTGTTCTGGATAGCGAAAGTCTGCCTGCGACGACATATTACATTGGAGAATTCGGTGGCTCTGTCTTCTGATTTTTTTTGTTACAAAACCGAGATAATCTTAAAAAAAGTGACTGCTTTAGAGACTTCATATTTTCCGCCTTTCTGAAGTTCAGTCCGGGTCGGAGGCAGGGAGCGATCAATCGTATCGTCCTCTTTGTCGACGACCCGGCATAGGGCGGCTCATAGGATCACGTTTCCACTGAAATAATATCATTCTACAAACAGCCAACTCATCACACTGGTTTCAGATCGCTTTGTTCAGCGGGAGACGCCGTTTTTCTCGCGGCTTGTTGTATGGCAGTCGCGATGCGTTCGAAATCACCGGAGAGGTGAGAAATCGAGAAGCGGATATGAGAGGGTGCCAATAAGGAACATTGGTGGCCAGCCGAAACCCGGATGTTTTGCGAAGCAAGCGAAGCACAGGCGGCCTCATCGTTCAGAACAGGAATCCAGAAACTGAAACCTTCTCCGGTAGGGATGTCGATGCCATTGTGGCGGAGAGCAGAGGTCATTTCATGGCGTTGTTCCTGATGATGGCGATAGTTGCCGTGGATGGTTTGGTGAGTTTTCTCATTCTCCAGAAGTCGGGCGGCAACAGTCTGCAATAGGCGACTGGTCCATGCGGGCCCAAAGCTGCGATAGGCTTGGATCTCACGAATAATCATGGATGACGCGGAGACGATGCCCAACCGCAGGTCTGGTCCCAAAGTCTTGGAGAGCGAGCGCACATGGATGACCCGTGGACCAAGCCATACTCCAATGCTTTCTGCCGGCACGCCCGAAAACCACGGAAAAGCGTCGTCTTCGATGATCCATGTCGAGGGAGATGTTCTGAGGATCTGGGCAAGTTCGTGCAGGCGCGCGCGCGACATACGCTGACCTGTAATAGCATTGATATTGGGCTGCAGATATAGTGCCGTCGGATTTCTAGCCAGAGCCTGTGCCAACGATGCGGGGAGAATGCCGTCGGTATCACTTTGCAGCGGGAGGATCGAGGTACTCAGGTAATCAAGAATATCGAGAATTCGCATGGGAGCAGGATCCTGAACCGCCACAGTGGATCCTGGAGGAATGAGCGCCTGCATGGTGTCGAACAAAGCGCTGTAGGCACCATTGGTCGCCATGAAATCCTCGGCCGGATAGGGCCAGTGCGCGGCACAGATCGCGCGAAGAGCCGGAGAAATCGTTTCGTCGTTATAAGTATTAAGGTTGGGAATAGAGGTCAGTGCCTCGAACGCATCGGAGAGATGGGGCAGGCGGCCAGGATCTGGCGTATAGGACGTCAGATTGAGGCTGACATTTTCAGAGCTGAGACTTGCCGTGCGCCTGACAGGGCGGGGCGAGAGAAACATATTGCACACATGCATTCCGCGTCGGCCACGCCCGGCAATAATTCCCCTTTTCCGCAGGTCGGTCCAGGCGATGGAGACGGTAGCGGGACTGATACCCAGACCGAAAGCCAGATCCCGGATTGAGGGCAGACGTGTCCCCACCGGCAGTGTTCCACTCTGTATCAGGGCGGAAATCTGCCGTGCGAGACCCCGCGCAGAGCGGTCATGCAGGCGGTTTACAAACCACTCCGGATTAAACTCTTCCATATCGTGATTCCAGCAAATAAATGTCCAATAACGTAATATCATTTGCGCCAGAGGAGTGAAGACCCCTTAATCATTTCGTTGCCGACCCTTTTCAAAACACGGATCGAAACGACATGATGAGCATGCCTCCTTCATTCAGGCAGAGACGCCCCCTTTCGGCCGGAGCAGTTTTTCTCTGCGGAACCGCATGTCTCATTTACATGCCGACAGCGTTGGCGGAGACGGCGATCCCGCATACGAAGCGCTTCAAAGCCCATCTTGCGGGCAAAGCTGCTCCACTGGTAGTGCCAAAGAAAAGAACTGCGGTGCAGGCATCTCAGGCCGAAAGCCTTCAGGTGCAGGGACAGCATTTTTTTGCATTTGCCCAAGCGCAGCGTCAGCCTGATTCCAATACACGGATTTCGGCTCAAACCCTGCTGGAGCGCCGGGTTGTGTCCGTGACCGATCTTCAGAATTTGGCACCCAATCTCACGGTACAATCCCTGAAGGGCACGCAGAGCATCAACTATCATCTGCGGGGCGTTGGGATGGATGATTATTATGAGAACAACGTCTCATCCGTCATGGTTTATCTTGATGGAATAGCTTATCCGTTTTCGTCCATGACGGATGGCATGATGTTCGATATCGCAAATGTGGATATTGCGCCGGGCCCGATGGGCTTTACTCATGGCATGCCAGATACGGGTGGTGAGGTCTCGCTACAGTCGAATGATCCCACGTCTGACTGGCACGGGAATATTACCCAGGATATCGCCAGTTATGCGCGTTCGCGGACAAGTGGCTTTGTTTCCGGTCCTCTCGCCAAGAATCTATCGTTCAGAGTTGCAGCACAGACAACACAAGGCGGGGGATGGCAGTATAACCCGTTGAATGGGGCGCATCTCGGCGACCAGAACCAGACCTCGCTTCGCGCCAAACTGAAATGGACACCTGACGATAAGACGGTCATTGCCTTGGGAGGACACTGGACGCGGGATCTGTCTGAACTGGTCAATGGCAATCCGGTCATCAACCTTGCGCCAGCGTGGCAGAAATATCCGAAATTCTCCGGCTACCGCCAGACGGCCTGGGGAATTCAGCCCGGTTTTGCAAAACTTGTTGGGCGTCCCGAGAGTCTGAAACCGTCTGAAGATAACATTTTCTGGGGTGCGGATTTCCGGATTAGCCGGGAATTGGGTTTTGCACGTCTGGAATCCATTTCGGCGTTCGAAACAGAGCGTCAGGGCGAATACTCGGATGAGGACGGTACAGAACTTGCGACTGGCGACGTTTATCGAAATGTGAATGGCGACGTCTTTTCGCAGGAACTGAAACTGGTTTCCACTTTACCAGGAAAACTGCACTGGACAGTAGGCGCCTATTACAATCGCTCCCGTATGCAACAGCAGTTTTATAACAATTTTAGCGATTATCAGGGGCGCGGATATATTTCAGAAAGCGCGTACGATCAGAACCAGCAGGCGTTTTCGCAATATGTGAACGTGAACTACGATCTTACGAAAATCATTACGGTGTTTGGTGGCCTGAACCACATGTCGGATGATCGCCAGCTTCTGAATTTCAGAACGATCAAATACGGTGTGAACACTTTAGACTTCGCCCCTGAAGGGGCGCTAACGAACCAACTGGGTGGGTTACTTGGGATCCAGGCACAGCTGACAGAACATCTGCAAACCTATTTCAAGGTCAGCAAGGGGTTCAAGCCCGGTGGGTTTGCTGCCAACAACACGGTTGCGCAGGCGCAGCTTAAGGCGTTCAAGCCAGAATCCCTCGTGGCTTATGAAGTGGGTTTCAAGAGTGAACCCCTGCCAGGAAAATTGCGCCTCAACGGTGCAGCATTCTATTATGACTACCATAATCAGCAGGTCGTTTCGAGTTTCCTGCTGAACAATTACGGTCCGCTTGGGACGTATGTGAATGTTCCCCATTCGGCAATCTGGGGTATTGAACTCAGTGCCGAGGCGCATCCGGTATCCCACATCTATATCAATGGTAACATGGGATATGAGCGCGGTTCCTACACATCCTTTTATGCGCTCAATACACCAGCCGTGAACGCCAACCGGGTCGCAACCGGAGTTTATAAGGCGTTTTATACGGATTATCGCGGCGCTGATCTCGGGATTCCGAAACTGACGCTGAGTGGCAGCATCGCCTATCGCGCTAATCTGCCCTACGGCCTGTCTACGGATCTGGGCGTAAATGTTAATTACCGGGATTCACAGGCGATGACGATCGGCGGGACGGGTGCCTACAGACTTCCGCCATATTTCCTGATGGGGACATATGCCACCATCGGGAACAAAAAACAGGGCTGGAATGCCACGATCTACGTCACGAATCTTCTCGACCGGCACTACAGCATCACGTCCTCATCGCAGAGCACGACATATCAGCATGTACCCGGAGCACCGCGTTTTATTGGCGGCCGTCTGAGTTACGGTTTTTAAGAGGGGACTGTGATCATGAAAGTCGCATTGGGACAATTTGCAGTTGCTGCGGACTGGGAAACCAATCAGAAGCAGTGTCTGGAACTGATTGAACGTTCAAAAACGGAAGGCGCCGACCTCCTGCTTCTGCCTGAGGGTATTCTGGCCCGCGATATCAACGATCCGGAAATTATGCCCAGGACCGCCCAGCCTTTGGATGGGCCCTTCATGGAAGGGTTGAAACAGGCAAGCTATGGGATTGCCGTAGCAGGATGCGTGAATGTTCCGGACGGGCAGGGACGTTTTTTCAATACGCATTTCGTTATGAAGGATGGTGCCTTTATTGCGCTGTATCGCAAGCTGCATCTTTACGATGCCTTTAACATGAAAGAGTCCCAAAGAACGTCTCCCGGCGTGGATCTGCCACCGGTTCTGGACATTGCTGGAATGCGGGTAGGTCTGATGACCTGCTACGATGTCCGCTTCCCCGAGTTGGCCCGCCACTTGGTGCTGGAAGGTGCAGAGGTTCTCCTCCTACCGGCTGCCTGGGTGAGGGGGCCATCCAAGGAGCGTCACTGGGAAGTCATGGCCGTAGCGAGGGCGCTTGAAAATACCTGTTATGTCGTGGCTGTTGGAGAGTGTGGTCCGCGCAATATTGGTGCCAGTATGGTGGTAGATCCGCTTGGTGTCGTAACACTGGCTTTGGGTGAGGAACCAGCGCTTGGTTTTGCAACACTACACCGGGAGCGTATTGCTCATGCGCGTCGTATCCTGCCCGTTTTAGAGAACCTGCGGTTTGCGGCGCCTGTACTGACGCCCGTTTCGGCCGACGCATGACTTCAGCACTGACGTCCAAGCGAAATGGTCTGCGTCCATGGTTGGCGTTGGTCGGCCTTGTGGTTCCGGTCAACCTGATGATGGCACTCGACAAGAACAGCTTCGCGCTCGCTGCTCCGCGTATCGGACAGACGTTGGGGCTTGATTATGTCCATATTTCTCTGGTGATTTCCGCTCTGTCCTGGAGCTATGCGGTCATGCAACTGCCTAGCGGATGGCTGGTACACCGACTGGGGCCGCGCCGCGCGCTGGGGATGGCATGTCTGTTGTGGTCCGTAACAACGATGCTTATGCCGCTCTCAGCCGGTTTTGTATCTTTTCTGGTGCTACGCATGGCGATGGGGGCATTCCAGGCACCGGACTGGAGCGCGAGTGTTGTGGCGGTGCATGACTGGTTTGCTCCTGAGCGGCGATCACGTGGCAATGCCGTATTACTTGGTGCCCTGTATCTGGGGTCCACTCTCGCCGGCCCCCTGACCACCGAAACGACGCTGATGTTCGGCTGGCAGCGGTGCCTATTCGTTTTCGGATGTTTTGGTGCAGTCCTGAGCGTGGTGTGGCTGTTGCTGTTCCGCGACGGTCCGTACCGTCATCGGGAAGACACGCCAGCACTCCTTCCCGACAAACATGTTGTATATCAACTTGCCACATCAGGAGGCTTCTGGGCTATCGGCGGCTTTTATTTGTGCATGCTGGCAGTTCAGTCCTTTTATCATGTGACATTACCTCAATATCTTCTCTCGGCACGTCATCTGTCTTACCGGGAGATGGGCTGGGTATTTAGTTTGCCCTGGTTCTGTCTTTACGGTTCGGTTGTCACCAGTGGCTTTGTCAGCGATCGGATCTATGCGCGAACAGGATCGGTTTTTCAGGCCAGGGTGCTGTTTGGTGCTGCAGGAGCCGTAACAAGTGCGCTGTCTTTGGAAGCTGCGGCCCTCTGTCACGGGACTATCGCCTCGGTAGTGTTGCTTTGCGCCGCGTTGGCAGCTCTTGGTCCGTGTCAGGTGTCGATCTGGACTCTGGCACAGGAACTGACCCGTCATCATGCTGCCGTGGTCGTTGGGTGGGCTGGATTCTGCGGGAATCTCGCTGCGGGTGTTGTGCCAGTTCTGACGGCTCATCTTCTTAAAACTGGGCTGAGCTGGCCCAATGCATTGCTTTTACCGTGTCTACTCGGTGTGCTCGGAGCAGTGTGCTGTCTGCTGACAGGATATTTCGGGCAGATCGATGAATGCCAGAATACATCTTCAAGTAATACTTCACGGGAATCGTATGATGTCTGAAATTTTCAATGGTGTATGGATGATTGAAAATGCCTCTTCTTCATGGAGCGATGGAAAATTTCCTCCTGATATGAGCTTACGCCTTTGGCTCAATTTTCAAGACGGGCGGCTGATTTATCACTCGGAAAACGATACTGACAAAAGCCAGCCTGTCAAAACGCTCGACTATGATACGCCCCTGACCGGAGAAAGCAGCCCATTGCGGGGGAGTGTGCGGTTTGACAGTGTACGTGTTCGCCAGATCTCGGAACGGGAATTCGAAATTTTGGAGATGCTTGGGGACGACGTTGTCGTAGCTGCCTATTGGCGTTTTTCAGACGATGCAAAAAATCTCTGGCGCTGGGGCGTCGGAAAATCTCCGGAAGGGCGCTCTCGATCTTATGAAGAACTGTTTATCCGCCAGAATTAAGCTTTATCGATTGGAGGAAAGATCGCATTTCCCAAAACTATGAAAGCATGCCAGAAAAGCAGTTTCATAAGGGTTTGTGGCGCCCGGTAGGCGCGAAAGCGCAAGGATAGTATCTGACAGCATGAAAAAATAGCTCCTCTAACAGAGATTGCTATACAACGTCGCGGCAAACGCAGAGTAAAAAGTCATTACCTAGAACCATCAATCAATCCGACATACCGTAAAATCAGGCGCCTAGGACACAATCAACGCTTCTTTAATCTCTTTGATTCAGAATATTGAAAATTCTGTTATGTTATGAAAATCAAGTGTTTCTCATAAAGGGAATGCAGTCACAATTTCAAAAAGAAGATTTTGAAAAATTACAAAATATTATAGACCAATCAGAAAATAAAATATTTATGAATATGGAGACACTAAATTGATAAAACGCAAAAGAGGGGTGTTTTTAATAGCTTCATTAACAATTGTTTTATCAGGATGCGCGACGTCAGAATTGGATACAGCACCCTCCGGTCCTGATCATCCATGGACCCCTAATGTCACGTCTGGAGGTGTCATTATTCCTGGAAAAGAAAAAAGGATCTCCGCTTTATCTCTATCTGGAAAATATACCCTTCCTTCCAATCCAAACGCGGCTATTGAGGGGAGTGCGCCATTAATCAATAACCAGAAAAAAACTCCCTATAATTTAGCGGAGTTAATTGATATTTCGCAGTCTTCTAATCCTCAAACGAGGAAAGCATGGAATACCGCACGGGATGCTGCACTGGCCGTTGGCATCATTAAGAGTACCTATCTTCCAACGTTGACGGCGACTGTTGTAGGGGGTTGGTCTCGGGCAAGAAGTCAGACTACAGAAGCCTCTCTGAATGCGGATGACTATGGATCCATCGGCATTAACGGCACCCCGAGGCGGGGAAGCTCAGGTACAGCTGAGGTACAAACTGTAGGCTTGCGCTGGTTACTGTTTGACTTTGGACGAAGAGAGGCATTGATTCGCGCCGCACGCCAAGCCCAGCTGGCTACAAATGTTTTATTCACAGGTGTACATCAAAAAATAATCTATAGCGTTACCACTGCCTTCTATACGCATGCAGCGGCATCCACCCGGGCACAACTCTTGCAAACTGCTCTCGAAAACGCAGAGCATGTGCAGGCTGCAGCCGAAGCGAGGCTGAAGCAGGGGCAGGGAACAATTATGGATGTCACTCAAGCACGGCAGGTTACGGCTCAAGTTAATCTCCGTCTTGTGCAAGCTGAAGGTGAAGAACAGAATACCTATCTGGCGTTACTTAATAATATGGGTGTTTCAAC
Organism: Gluconobacter sp. Dm-44; assembly: GCF_018256175.1. Taxonomy (NCBI): domain Bacteria; kingdom Pseudomonadati; phylum Pseudomonadota; class Alphaproteobacteria; order Acetobacterales; family Acetobacteraceae; genus Gluconobacter; species Gluconobacter sp. Dm-44. The sequence continues at coordinate 12,733 of NZ_JAERLZ010000021.1, forward strand.
AAACTCACACCTCGATCTTGAAGACGTATCGGGTCGTCCTCTATCGTTAGAAGACGTTCGTTTGAGCGATGAAGTGGTTAAGGCCGCGGTTGGACGTCGTCCTGATGTATTGGCCGCTTATGCTGCAACACGTTCTGCCAAAAGCCGAATTTCTGCAGCGCGAGCGGCATTTCTTCCAAGTATTTTTATGACCGGCAATGTGGCATATTCAACGGGAAGAACGAGCCTGACCTCCATCCCGAGTGCCAGCGATGGTGTTTCTCCTACTCTTAATCTTTCAGGAAATCGCTTTAGCACTTTAATTCTTGGCGGTATTAGCGTGCCTATTTTTGACGGCGGTCTGCGCTCTGCCATTGTCAAACGTGCACAAGACCAAGAAGATAGTGCAGAGGCTACTCTTCAGCAGACAGTTAATGGCGCCGTCCAGCAGATCGTTTTGGCGGAAAATGCTCTTCATACCAGCCTTCAGGCCTACGAAGCAGCCTCTAAACTCCGCGTGGCATCGCAAACGAATTTCGATGCAGCTTTATTGTCGTATCGCGCAGGGACAGGATCTGTGACGCAAGCGGAGTTAGCGCAAAATGGACTTCTTGATGCCAATATCAGTCGTTCAGACGCTTATTATGCGGCTCTGATTGCAGCTGCGGGGCTGGCTTTTGGAACAGGCTCGCTGGGCTAATTCATGTTGACAAAACATCCGACCTAGAGCGCATCCCTGATTGTCTCCATCGGCAGATATGTGCCCGTGCCTTCGAGCGCGCTTCGACTAAAAGACGCTGGAAGCCGCCTGAAGGCACTTTAGGTTTTATGATATTGGGAATGGTGGCTGGCCGTTTGATGCGGTCACGCCGCCATCCACGGGCATGATGAGACCTGTGATGTAGGACGCGTCGGCGCTCGCTAAAAATGTAATGGCGGCGGCCATATCTTCTGGTTCTCCCAAGCGCTGTAATGGCACCCGATCTTCCACACTTTTGACGAAGCCTTCGTCCTTAACCGCTTCTGCCGTCATGGCCGTACGTGTGACGGAAGGACAGATTGCGTTGACGCGCACACCCTTTTTGCCGTGGTCCATGGCCATGACGCGGGTCAGGTTCACCACGCCTCCTTTCGCGACATCATAATACGCCGTATTCCAATCTCCTCGCATGCCAGAAACCGAAGCGGTGTTGACGATGTTGCCTTTCGCTTTGATCAGCATGGGGAGAAATGTACGGCTAACGTTGAGAGTGCCGGTGAGGGTTGTCGCGCAGACGGTGCTCCAGGTTGCCAAATCGCAATCCAGAACGGTGCCCATAGCAGTCACTCCAGCGTTATTCACCAGAACGTCAAGTGTTCCAAACTGCTTCTCGACAAATTTATAGAGATCCTCAACCTGTTCCGGAGCAGAAATATCCGTCAGGGATGGCACGGCATATTTCGGGTCCAGCACCTTTGTAACGTCATCAAGCTTTGCCTTGTCCCGATCAACGAGGATGACATGAGCGCCCTCGTCAAGAAACCGAAGCGCTGTGGCGTGGCCAATCCCTGAGGCCGCGCCCGTCACGAGAACCTTCTTATCCTTGAAACGCGATAATCCGTGAATAGACATGAATGCTTTCCCTGCACAGTTCAGGAGATAAAGCGCTGTCGTCCCGGATGGTTGCCACAATAAGACACTCGGCCTGCCTGACGACAAACCGTCATCCATCGTGGAGATGGGGTGTTGGCCATTGTCATTCTGACATCGCGCATTACCGTCGCTGCGTGCGTAGGGCTAATGCATGGCGTGGTGGCTGTCATTCGCATGGCCTTAAGCGCTGCGCTGGGTCATAGCACACGCTTCCTTGTCGTTGGCTGGGCAGGAAGCGTATTGCTTTCCTACTCCGCAATCAGCTTCTTCAGCCGATCAATTCCACGTTTTCGGCAATCAATATACCTTCCAACAGCACCGTCGCGCTTTCAGAATGATGATAGCTCTGCGCGTTTTTATTCGCCATGCGAGGCCGCGCATTTTTGCTGCAGTCGCTGCATGGCATCGGGGGACATTGGTGCAACCATCATGGCCCTGTAGCTCATGCAGGCAACCGTTTCATGCTCTGGAGGCTTACTAGAGCCGCCAGAACAGGCATTCAGAACGAAAGCCAGAGAAGCTATAGCAAACAGGCGCAAAACACTTCTCAAACCTGATAAAGTTCCAGAGGAAGACCGTCTGGGTCTGAGAAAAAAGTGAAAAGGCGGCCTGTATACGGATCTGTTCGAACAGGCTCCGATTCCACACCATGACGCTCAAGATGCTGCACCACCGCAGAGATGTCCTGAATACGAAAAGCCAAGTGCCGTAGCCCACAAGCTTCTGGCCGCGATATCCGAGGCGGAGCCGCCGGAAAGGAAAAGAGTTCGATTTGCGCGTCACCAACCTTGAGGTCGCACTTCCAGGAGTCGCGTTCGGCACGAAAATTTTCAGCCAGGACGGGAAAGCCCAGCACGTCAACGTAGAAATGTCGGGAACGCTGATAATCGGACGCTATGATCGCAACATGGTGGAAACCTAAGATGCCTCCTGAAGTCTGCTCCATTTGGTCTGTCCTCCACACAATATGATCAGATCAGTAGTAATGCCACGATCTTTCCATATCTACCATTCAGGCGGCAGTTTACCGGTCCGTGCTCTTCCGTCCAGATCGCGGAGGCCGATGTCACACCTGTCCAGCAAGAAGTCTGAGGACGGGCCGTAATCTCGCCTGCGAAAGCGTATTGATTAGCGGCCGAGTACATCACAAGCTTGGGGCATAGCACATAGTGCAAGTGGTGAAGGCAAGAAGCTGATAAATTCTGCTCACGCCTTCACCTCGGACATACAGGAAACTCACAGTGTTTTCTGCAAGCGCTCACTCGTTGCCAGTCACTATATTGTGGCTCACCCATAAATGCTCCGACTACGGGAATTCCTACAATGCAGCAACGACCACAATATCGAGAAGCATTTGCTCAGCCTATTATCAGTTGATGGCAGACGCCCTCAATCTGGCTGTTCGCACTCAGATAGCCTGGCCGCCGGAAACCTCGATCCGTTGTGCATTGACCCAACGATTGTCTTCGGACAGCAGTGAGGCAATCATCGGGCCGATATCATCCGGCACTCCGGGACGTCCAAGTGCGGTTGCTTCCGCGATATGCCGGGCCACCTCCGGATTGTCCCGTACTACACCGCCTGAAAAATCCGTCTGGATAGCGCCCGGGGCAACTGTATTGACGGCAATACGGCGTGGGCCGAGTTCCTTGGCCATGTAACGTGTCATAACTTCCACCGCCCCTTTCATGGAGGCATAAGCGATACGGCCAGGGTAAGAAAAACGGGTCAACCCGGAAGAGATGTTCACGATCCGACCGCCATCTGCGATTAATGTCAGCAACGTTTGCGTCAGGAAGAGAGGACCTTTCACGTGAACACGATAAGCGGCGTCAAGATCCTCCTCCGTCACCTCGCCGAACAGACCGTTATGCGACGTCCCTGCCATGTTGATGAGGTAGTCGAAACGCTCAGCACCCCAGTCGCCCAGCACGCGTTGAATCTCATTGGCAAAAGCCGGAAACGTGTGAATGTCGGCAGTGTCGAGTTGTAAGGCCACAGCGCGAACCCCGCTGCGTTCTACGCTGGCGACAACCGCGTCTGCAGCAGCCTTGTTGGCGTGGTAAGTGAAGATCGATGAAACACCGCGTCGAGCAAGCGCCTCGACCGTCGAACGCCCGAGGCCTCGGCTTCCGCCGGTGACGAGGGCAACTGTTTTGACTTCAGGCATGGGACTCTCCGTTTGGTGGGAGCCCCATATTGCTCACCCTATCGACCATTCGATAAGATCATCCTTTCCGAAAGCATTGTTTTGCATCATGGAACAATCCCATGGACAGGCTTGCCACGCTCGATCTTTTTATCCGCATTGTTGATCGCGGCAGTTTCAGTGCTGCGGCATCCGCCTGTGGTGTTTCGCGGCCGGTCGCGACCGCTGCGATCAAGACGCTGGAGAGCAGGCTTGGCACCCGATTGCTGCAACGTTCGACCCGACACGTCCGGCCCACGGTGGAAGGAACTGCCTATTACCGGCGCTGCATTGCGATCCTGGCCGATCTCGAGGGCGCGGATCGTGAAGCGGCTGGCACTGTTTCTGGGATTTTGCGCGTAGACGTCGTCGGCTACCTCGCGCGCACCATCCTGTTACCTGCGCTACCCGAATTCCTCGCGCGTCATCCTACCCTGACGGTCCATCTCGGGGAGGGCGAACGGTTTGTCGATCTGGTCCGGGAAGGCGTGGATTGCGTCGTGCGGGCCGGCGCTCTTGCCGATAGCGACATGGTGGCCCGCCCCTTGGGGATGATGGAAGAAGTCACCGTAGCCAGCCCGGACTATCTGGAGCGGCATGGAATGCCCACGACACCGGAGGACCTTCAAGGCCATCAGATGATCGGTTTCGTATCGTCGCGCACCGGCCAGCCCCTGCCGCTGGAGTTCATGCGCGGAGAGGAAGTGATCGAGGTGATGCTGCCGACGCAGTTGTTGGTTAGTGGCGCTGAAACCAGTGCCGCGGCCGCGCGGCAAGGCTTCGGCCTTGCGCAGGCACCACGTTACCGCTTCATTGATGATCTCGCGAATGGCAGGTTGATTGAAGTTTTGCCCGACTTTCCCCCGACACCCACACCGCTCTCGGTGCTCTATCCGAGCAACAAACAGCTTTCTCCGCGTGTGCGTGTCTTCGTTGACTGGTTGGTGGAAATTATCGGCTCGGGGCTCCTTCCGAGCGGGTGAGGTGTGCCGCGAGAAGCCCGGCATTGACGGAAGCAAACCCGTTGTTTTCGAGTAATATTATGGCGGTTCGCTTCTCGGAAACATCCAGCACTGCTCTCCAAAGAGATCAGCCGTCTGTCGATAGGGTTAACTCTTCCCAGTCCGCAATTTCCTTTTCCAGACGAGAGAGACGGTCACGAACCAGTTGCAGAGCATCACTCCCCAAAAGGAGTTGAGGTGGAGGCGTGTCCGACGCGATGAGTTGAAGCACTGCCGCGGCGAGTTTCGCTGGATCGCCCAATTGTCTGCCGTTCTTCTCGTGTCGAGCGGCCCGGATAGGGTCGAACAGAGTATCATAGTCCTCGATCGAGCGCTCAGTCCTCACCATCGAACGCCCGGCCCAGTCTGTGCGGAATGATCCGGGGCACAGTGCGATGACATGAACGCCAAACGGCGCCATTTCCGCGCGCATGACCTCTGAAATCCCCTGTAAAGCGAATTTGCTACCACAGTAAGACGCCAAGCCCGGCATGGTGATGAGACCACCCATCGATGTCACGTTCACGATATAGCCGCCACGGCGTTTGCGAAAGCGCGGCAGGAAGGCCTTGGCGACTGCAATGGCTCCGAAAACATTCACGTCGAACTGGTGCCGCATTTCCTCTAAAGAGGATTCCTCCAGAATACCTTCATGGCCATACCCGGCATTGTTGATGAGCACGTCGATCGGACCGTGATCTTCTTCTGTCTGTGCGACAATGGCGGGAATACGATCGAACTCGGTGACGTCACACAGGACTACGCGGATATCCGGGAGTTGCTCCAGTAACGATGCTCTTGCGGTTGGCGAGCGGACTGTACCAATCACCCGATGACCTGCTTCAAGGGCAGCCCGGGCGATGGCCAACCCGAAGCCTGAATTGGCGCCTGTGATGAAAAAAGTATGCTTTGTCATGGCGCTGCTCTGTCTGGTTGCATTCACGCCTTGACCAATAATATTGAACCGGCGCGTTATCTATTGCAGTTCCTCTAATACTCTTGCCTGATCCTATGATCCCTCATTCCACACCCTCTGCTCTCTTTGTACTAGCCGCCGCCCTTGCACCGCGCACTGGCTACAACGCCACGCTTTTGCCCGGTATCCGCATCCTGCGTTCCGAGACCGTCCTTGAAGATGTGCCGGTCCTTTATCGCCCTGGTGCGGTCTTTGTATTGCAAGGGGCCAAACAGGGGTTCCTCAATAGCGAGGTCTACCGCTATGACGCCGACCATTATCTTGCGGTTTCAGTCCCCGTACCTTTTCGGATGGCGTCGCAGGCCAGCGCCCAACAACCTCTGCTGGCTCTCTACTTTGATTTTGACCTGCATCTGGCCGCTGAAATTGTGACAGCACTGGAGGGACACATGGGTCATGACGAGGGAGCGCGAGCAAAAAGCATGGTTTCAAGCCGGATGACGCCTTCTATTGTCGATGTGCTCCAGCGTCTGCTTCACGCTCTCCATCATCCGCAGGAACTTGCCATTCTTGGCCCGGGGCTACTCCGGGAATTGCATTATCGTGTCCTGATCGGTCCACAGGGGAACGCCCTGATGGCAGCGCTGCGTGGCCACGACACGACAGACAGGATTGTACACAGCCTGAAGCTGATCCGCGAACGATATAATGCTAGACTGTCGGTGCCAGAACTGGCTGTCGAGGCCGGCATGAGCGTTCCGTCCTATCACGCCGACTTTAAGGCCCTCACTGGAACGACCCCGATTCAATACATCAAGGCTTTGCGGCTACACGAAGCCCGGTTGATGGTTTCACGGCGCAAAGGTTCAATGGCTACGATTTCTGCCGAAGTCGGCTATGCCAGTCCCGCCCAGTTCAGCCGGGACTTCAAGCGCCACTTTCATCGCACCCCAAGCGAAGAGGCTAAATGGATGCAAGAACATCTGGGAGAGTCGACCTTACAAGTCGAATTGCTTGTGCCGCCTTGAAAAAGGTCGGGAGCACCGGCAGGCTGCGTAGATCGTCTTCAGATCGAACTGGCCATGAGGACGCTGATGTCAGCCCGCCAGACCCATTTTGACGCTGGCGGTTTCCATACGGGCATGGCGCACAATCTGTGCCCCGCCATGCAGACCCAGTCCTCCCATGATGAAAGCCACGATGATATCCGGCCATCCCGTACCGGTGCCGAAAACGCCCAATGCCGCCAGTACAACCGCCAGATTGCCGATAGCGTCATTGCGCGAGCAGATCCAGACCGAGCGCATGTTCGCGTCCCCACTGCGGAACCGGTACAGCATCAGAGCAACACCCCCATTGGCCAGCAGTGCCAGCGCGCCGATCAGGCCCATGGTTTCGGCATGTGGCACAGTGCCTGACCAAGCATGCCACAGCGTATTGCCCAGCACCCAGAGTGCGAAGACCAGCATGGTCACGCCCTTGAGCATCGCCGCTCGGCTACGCCACGCCAGCGCCATACCCGTGACGGTAAGGCTAATGGCGTAATTGGCGGCGTCTCCGAAGAAGTCGAGCGCATCCGCCTGCAGGGAGGCGGAACCCGCCATGACGCCGGCGATAATCTCGGTCAGGAAAAAACCGCCATTGACGATCAGGGCGATCCAGAGTGCTCGGTGCCAGTGGCGGTCATCGTGACCAGTCGAAGGAGAGACGGAACTTGGGCAGCAGGAGTCATGACAGCAGGGCATGGCGACACTCTCGCAAAAAACGAAGAGCACCCCATATCCACCCTGTAGTCACTACAGGGTCAAGAACTTCATGATGCAGACATATACGATCGGGCAGCTTGGCCGCCTGACGGACACGAAGGTTGAAACCGTCCGGTACTATGAACGCATCGGATTGCTGCCGCATCCACCACGGAGCGCTGGCAATTACCGCGTTTATGATGGCGCGCATCTGGCGCGTCTGGGCTTTATCCGCCGGGCGCGTGAACTCGGCTTTCCGCTGGATCAGGTGCGGGAGTTGCTGGAAATGTCCGGGCAGGAAGCTCGGTCCTGTGAACAGGTGGACGAACTTGTCCAGGCCCATGTCACGGATATCGAGCGCAGGATTCACGATCTGCAGACACTCCGACAGGAACTGATGCAGCTTCTTGCGCAATGTCAGCATGGCAAGATTGCCGAATGCCTGATCATTGAGGCGCTTCAGCCTCGTGTGACAGGGTAAACAACGGGCTAACGTTGGGCTCCCCGTTATCCACGTCAAATGTGGTTCACCGCACCCCGGAAGGCGCCATCTGTCGGACCGGTCATGCTGGTATCGTCTCTTCATGGGGCTGATGGGTCCGCGCAATGGGGGACCGAACCGCCCTGGAATCGGAGAAGGCCGGTTTGCACGCATGACGCAGTATGGGGCGTAGTCCATAGTTGTACGGGACTGTTTTTCTGTCTCTGTCGTGTGCAAAGCCTGTGCGACAAGTCCAGACGGCCCTCTACAGGTCTTACTGATACAAAAATCACCTTGGTAGCCTGAAAGTGGTATGTAATACCCGGCTGAGACCGTCCCAAACAGATAATGGAGCACCGGACGTGGTCATCATGCCGGATATCTTTTGAAGAAAAACCACCTGGATCATGGTGGTATGAAGCGAACGGCGGACCTGCCAGTTTGTCCGCCCCCGGTCGTAGGTTTTGCGGATCGTTATACAGACGGTTTCGTGGACACATATCATAGACATGACCGCGCCCAGCTTTCTCTCTTTCTTGGAGGAACGGTCACTGTCAGCGCTCTGGGCCAGAGTTTCGTACTGGGCACCGGGCAGGGACTATGGCTTCCCGCCAACACCCTCCATCAGGCGGAATGCCGCACGGACCTCACATTTCAGGTGGTTTATGTCGACCCGGGTCTGACCGAGGCCGCAGATCTTCCCTGCAAGATGTTTGATGTTTCGTCTCTCATGCGCGGGCTCGTGGACGAGATCATTGCCATGCAATACGAATTTGTCATGGATGAGCGCATGACAGCCATCGCACGGCTTCTGGTCGATGAAATCAGACGCGCGGCTCCCATTATGAACCGGCTGATTTTTCCTGCCGATCAGCGTCTTTTGCGTGTGTGTATGGCCATTGTCGCCCAACCCGGAGACTGTCGGGACATCGACCACTGGGCACGCGAGGCTGGCATGGCCAGACGGACCTTTACACGACTGTTCCATCTGGAAATGGGGATGGGCTTTGCTGCCTGGCGCCGTCGAGTCCGGGTGATCGAAGCAGCATCCCGCATCGCTGCCGGGCAACCTGTCTCCGAAGTGGCATTTGAACTGGGTTACGAGAACGCTGGCAGTTTCAGCACCATGTTTCATCGGACGTTCGGAATGTCTCCCCGAGCCCTGCGGGCAACCACACTGACATCGGGTCCGTAACTTTCAACCGTCCTTCCGGCACCTTCCATTATCGTCGATCAGGCAGATTTTGTTTGCGTTCGGGCCAATGGCCTTCGCATCGGTTGATGACACCTGCAAATATGACTAGGAGCGCAATTAAGAGTTATTCTCAAAAAAAACAGACCGCCGACCCTCTGGGTGCAGAAGCCGGTAACGACACATGGGTGGGGTATGCAGCGTAACAGGATCATCTACACGGGCCTTTTTTTGATCGTCCTGAATGATACGGCTTTCGCAGCCAATCAGGAAAAAAATCCTGATCCAGGTCGGCGTTCAGGAGCAGCCGTAGCTGCGCAGACTTCTCCAAAAACCGCGGAAACACGCGCAAAGGATGTCGAGCAGATCAAGGTTCGCGCTCATCTCGCATCGACCGTCGCTTCATCGGCCACCAAATCGAACACACCGCTTGTCGAGACCGCCCAGTCCGTGACGGTCATCACCCGTGACGAGATGGATGCGCGTGGTGTGCTGAACCTCAATCAGGCCGTCCGCTATGCTGCGGGTGTGACTGCGGATACACGCGGTGGGGAAGGGACGCGCTATGATCTTTTTGATCTTCGCGGATTTACGGTTCCAACTTTTCTGGACGGATTGAAATTTCAGGACAGTCCGACAGGTTTTGCGGTAGCCCAGACCGATACGTTCCGCCTGGATCGCGTCGAGCTTCTCAAAGGACCGGCCTCCGCGCTTTACGGCCAGTCGAGCCCCGGTGGCCTGACGGCCATGTCCAGCAAACTCCCCACGGACCAGCGGTTCTATGGCGGCGTAAATGCGACGGGCGGAATGTTCGATCTCTATCGTGTCGATGCGGATGTGGGTGGTTTTGCGACGAATGACGGGATGGTCCGTTATCGCGTTTACGGGACGGTCAACGGACAGCACACGCAGTTGAGCAGGACCGGAAGCCGGCGTTTCAGCATCAGTCCATCCTTTACGTTCGGTGGCGATGGCCCGACGACCCTGACTTTGCTTGGGAACTACCAATATGATCCGGAGAACGGCTCTTATGGTGGCGTTCCGCTGATCGGCTCTCTCAAACGGGCCTCCTATGGATATCTGCCGCGCAATTTCTATGACGGCGATGTATCAGCAGAAAAATTTAATCGTCGTCAGGGTGCCATTACCTACATTCTGAACCATCGCTTCAATGATGACTGGAGCTTCAGCACGCGCGGTCGGTATGATGACATCAGAACGGTTTATCGCAGTGTTTATAACAACGGATATTACGATAGTGATGACGGTATCAGCGGCCAGATGCTGTCGCGTTCAGCCTATGGGACGCAGGAACATACCTATAATCTGGCCTTTGACAGTCAGTTCAAGGGGAAAGTCCGTACAGGGCCGTTACGTCATACGCTGATGTTCGGCTTTGACTACATGCAGCAGAAGGCGAACGATACGGAAGCCTCTGGCGATGCACCTGATCTGGACGTACTGCACCCGGACTATCATATGATTATTCCGGATCTGACGCCCTATCTGCACTATGTTACGAAGTCCCATCAGGCTGGCGCGTATGGTCAGGACGAGATCCGCTGGAAGCGTCTGATCCTGACGGGCAGTCTCCGTAATGACTGGTACCGGTCGAGACAGGTCGAATATTTCGAGCAGTCTAATACCCGGCAGAGCGCAAGCCAGATCACCTGGCGCGCGTCTGGTCTGTATCATTTCGATTTCGGTCTTTCACCCTATATCAGCTACTCAACATCCTTTCAGCCGCAGTCCGGTACGGTGTCGAATGACGGAGGGGCAACGCTGCGTCAGGCCCATCCATCCATCGGAAAGCAGCTTGAAGGCGGCCTGAAATACCAGATTCCCGGCACGTCTGTCCTTTTGACTGCGGCGGGCTTTCATATCGAACAAAGCAACGTGCTCGTCTCCGTTGCCAATACCGGATACAGCCTGCAAAGTGGGCTTGTTCATTCGGACGGTTTCGAATTTGAAGCACATGCCCAGCCATTCCATAACCTGATGGTTACAGCGGCAGTCAGCTTCCAGAAGGTCAAGGATGATTCTACAGGCAAGCCGCTGATCCAGTCCGGCAAGGGGAATGCCTCCCTATTTGCTTTCTATACGCTGCCCTCCGGCCCGCTCAAGGGCTTCGGCTTTGGCGGGGGTATGCGGTATTCGAACAAGGCTTATGGCGGCGAAGCGACCTATGGGAGTGTTTGGCTTCCGCAATATGCTCTTTTCGACGCATCCGTGGCTTATGATCTGAAAAACATGTCACACTCCCTGCGTGGCTGGAAAGTATCTGCAAGTGTGAGAAACCTGTTTGATAAAAACTATATTGCGAACTGCTTCGCCTACGGCGCTGATGGGCAATACTGCTACTATGGTGAACGCCGGAATGCTCAGGCCAGTATAGGATACAGCTGGTAAGGTTTATATCACGTTCATACTTTCTCCTGTGCCTGGGAAAATGGCACGTCATCGAATTCAGAGCTGGTCTCTCACGAGGCATGAACTTCAGCTATGGTCGGAATGAATATAGAATTCGACGGGAACGGTCAGGGTGATGGGATCACCCTCGACTGTATCAGGCGGTGGCGGCAAGGGCTGCGCGCGCTTGGGAAGGGCTACAGCTTCCTGATCCAGAAGCGGATGACCCGAACTGCTGGCGAGCGTTACTGAAAGCACATGCCCTCTGCGGTCCATCGAGAAAGTGACCGTCGGGACGCTGATGGGGGTGATGAACAGACTTCGTTCGGCGGGCTACCTCAAGGTGGCGCTCGTCAACCTGCAAGGAC
>NZ_JAERLZ010000022.1:0-23551 GCF_018256175.1 Gluconobacter sp. Dm-44
ACCATCATCCCCGCCGCTCCAGAACCCCTCGAAGTGGGCCCCGCTGCGTCGGTGAACGGGCTTATACGGGGGAGATCGGAGGGGGTCAACAGGAAAATTGCATTTTTGTGAAAAAATCAGATTCCGTGGAACTTCTTGAACCAGACAGCGAACTCTCTCATGCCGTCTTCAAAGGAAACTTCAGGCTCCCACCCGCACAATTCCTTCACTTTTTCCAAAGATGCCCATGTCGATTCCATATCCGCCACAGGACGGGGATGGCGTTCGACCAGAGCCTTCTTCCCCAGATCCTTCTCAAGCAATGCGATCATCCGCGTCACTTTTTCAGGTCTGTCCCCTCCAAGATTGAGCAGACGTGACACTCCGGCTTCCGGCGGCTTTGCAAAAACCTTCACCACACCTCTGACAATGTCATCGATATAGGTGAAATCGCGTGAAAGCCCCTTTCCTTCATAGAGAGTGACCGGACGTCCTTCTGAGATCGCCTTTGCAAAACCGTAATAGGCCATGTCAGGCCGTCCCCACGGGCCATAAACCGTGAAGAATCTTAGGCCAGTCTGTGGAATGCCATACAGATACGAATAGGATTCCGATGTCAGTTCGGCCGCACGCTTGGTGACCGCATACAGGGAACTCGGCTGTTCGACCCGATCCGTTTCCCGAAAAGGCGTTTCCTGATTGCGTCCATAAACCGAGGACGAAGACGCATACACGACATGCGTCAGTTTTTTCAGGCCTCGGCACGCTTCCAGAAGCGCAACCTGCCCCATCACATTCGCCGTCACATAAGAATAGGGATCGATCAGCGAATATCGAACACCAGCCTGAGCGGCGAGATGGATGACGCCTTCCAGATCGGGATGTTGCCCAACAACGTCCTGCATGGCCTGCGGGTTGGCCACATCCACTTTCACGAAACTGAATTTCGGATGATGCTCGAGCTGACTTAGCCGCGCCATTTTCAGGGAAGGGTCATAATAGTCGTTGAGAACATCAATCCCAACGATATCCATTCCCTGCTTCAGAAGGGCTTCAGCAACATGAAACCCTATAAATCCGGCAACACCGGTAACCAGTATCTTCACAGGACCATCAGTGTTTCAGAGCGGAACTGGAAACCACATCTCCGACACGAATTCCCAGCTTCGCGGTCACACCGCCCGCCAGTTCGAGCGTGTTCGCAACCACACCATCACTCCGCAGAATAGCCTCGCTCAAAGGCACGGCATTTTCCGCAATAGCGTGGATGTGGTTCGTGGAATCAATGAAAACGATATCCAGAGGCACAAGCGTGTTGCGCATCCACATGTCCGACACCTGCGGCGCTGGCCACATGAACAGCATCCCCTCGTTCTCAGGCAGGTGCTTACGGAACATTTCCCCGACTTCCTGCTCACGATAGGTCTTGGCCAACTCCACCGTGAAAACGTGCTTCTGCCCATCACGGGTCGTGATCGTCAGACTATTCGTTGGCAGACGCGCCTGAGCCTGCGTGATCGGATCTTCTGCTCTGGCAACACCGGCACTCAGTCCAAGAGCCGCCAGCAGCACAAAACTTAAAGTTCGCATGAAGGTATGACTTTCAGGTTCAGGAAATCAGAAACGGATTGGCCCGACGTTCTTCGCCGATGGTCGTCGGCATTCCGTGTCCACACAGAACCACGGTATCATCAGGCAGGCTCAGAAGATGGGTCCGGATTCCGTCAATCAGGGCGCGCGAATCTCCATAAGCGAAATCCGTACGACCGACCGTTCCGCGGAACAGCGTGTCCCCTGCCAGAACGCGCCTATTGTCGCGGTCCACGAAAACGACATGTCCTGGAGTATGACCCGGGACATGCGCCACATGCAGGTCCTGTCCCAGAAAATGCAGAACCTCACCGCCTTCAACGAAGCGGTCGGGAACCACATTTTCCATACCGATAATCCCGAAAGCAGCAGCCTGTTTCGTAATGCTCTGCAACAGGAACTCGTCCCGCCGATCCGGCCCTACAACCGGAACGCTCTGGTTTTGCCGCTTTTCAAGAACTCTCTTCAAGGGAGCGGCCCCACCGGCATGATCCAGATGACCGTGTGTGAGGAGAATGGCCTCGACAGACATGTCACCCAGTTCCTGAAGGATGTCATCAACATCCCCACCCGGGTCCACCACAACAGCACGGCCTGCGTCATTTGAGAGAATAGTGCAGTTCTGCCGCAAGGGCGTAACCGGCACCCGCTTCGCATACAAAGGAGTCATCACTCCTCCTTCCAGACGATCCGTTCTGATGTGGCGATACAGACTCCGTCTCCGCACGACAAGTCAACCGGAAGGATTGTATCGCGCAGATCATTGACCCGCTTTCGCAGGAAGGTCACTCTCGCCCTTTCCTCTCCAGACCAAGGTGTCATCATGAGCCGCATCATCCGCACAGAACCCAACGCCATCCTGTCCAAGGCTGTCGAATATCACGGCTTCATTTTCACGCAGGGTGTGGTCGCAGCAGACCTGTCACAAGGCATCGAAGGACAGACCCGCAGCGTTCTCGATCAGCTCGACCAAATCCTTGAAGAACACGGCACCGACAACACCCGTATCCTGCAGGCCCAGATCTGGCTGAAAGACATCGCGGACCGCGCTGCGCTCAACACGCTCTGGTCCGCCTGGCTTCCGGAAAACGCCGCTCCCGCCCGCGCCTGCGTTCAGGCCGTGATGGCCGACCCAAAAATTCTTGTCGAGATCATGCTCACAACAACGAAATGATCTGACCCGAACGATTGTGGCGAGAATGCAGCAGGATGTGGTGTCAAAAAGATTTTCCATGGAAATGAAAATTTAACACACAGGTCTGCATTCTGCTCTTGTCAGGGTTGCAGGAAGGTTGTTACCTCCCTGTAACCCGAACAACACACAACCAATCAGGATCCTAAAGATCGTGAAGCATAAAAGTTGCCGGAAAACCTTTCTCTCCGCTCTGGCGCTCTCCGCTGTCGCGTTCTTTTCAGGACAGGCTCAGGCCCGTCACAGTTCGGCTCATCACGGACGGTCCGTTCTCCATAGCCACCGTTCCAGCAGCCACCATCATGCCTATGCTCACGTCATTCAGTGCGTCGCCTATGCCAAAACGGCCTCTGAGGTCGAACTGCACGGCAATGCGCGGGACTGGTGGTATAATGCCGCTGGCGTTTATGCACGCGGCTCTGCACCGCAGGCCGGATCGGTCCTGAATTTCCGGGCGATCCGCCGCATGCCACTCGGCCACGTCGCCGTCGTGCGTTCGGTTGAAGACAGCCGCACGATCTATATCGACCAGTCACACTGGGCCTCGAACGGCATCGCGCACAATGTCCGCGTCGTTGACGTTTCTCCCAACAACGACTGGAGCGCCGTCCGCGTCAGCCTCAATGATCGTAGCGGCCGACTGGGCAGTATCTACCCGACATACGGCTTCATCTACCCACATTCCGATGAGGGTGACCGCAATCCGGCCCCGCATGTTGTGCTGGCCCGCGCCTCGAGCCCCTCGGGTTTCCGTCACAGTGCTGTCGTGAACAGCTCCGACGCCCTGAGCCATCCGATGCTCAGCACCGAAGTTGCCGAAGCGCCGGACGATGCCTTCACCTCGGACGCGCCAGACCGTTCGATTCGCTGATATAATCAGGAAAATATAACTCGGCCACTCAATCCGGTCGGGATTCCCGATGGTAGGGATGGCCGGTATTGATGGCCTGAGCCCGGAAAACCTGTTCGGCAATCAGAACCCTGACCAGCATGTGAGGCCAGGTCAGTTTCCCAAGGGAAATCACGGACTCGGCCCGCTGGATCACACTCGAATCCAGCCCTTCAGCACCACCAATCAGAAAATGAATGGGACGGCCTGACTCCTGCCAGCGAGACAGCATTTCCGCCAGACGCAGGCTGTCAGGCGTCTTTCCACCCTCATCCAGCGCCACGATCAGGGCATTATCGGGACAGGCGCCCAGCAAAGCCGCAGCATCCTTGCGCTTCTGCTCCTGGACGCTGCCTTTTGACGGCGCGAGTTCCGTCACCGTCAGGGCGGGCCGGATCCGGCCCGCATAACGTTCGAACAGTTCGCGCTCCGGCCCGGCTTTGAGCCGACCGATTGCGACCAGCTTCATTCAGTCCTGCTCTTCGCCCTGTCCGACCGCGACTTCGTTTTCGCTGCCATCCAGATCCGTGCCCCACATCCGCTCCAGACCATAAAGCTCGCGGCTTTCCGGCTTGAAGAGATGAACGACAACGTCACCGGCGTCGATCAGGACCCAGTCGCTGCCATTCGCACCTTCGATCAGGATACGCTTGATGCCGATCTCATTGAGCTTCTTCTCGATGTGATGCGCCATCGCAGAGATCTGGCGGTCAGCGAGACCGGTCGCAATGACCATGCGGTCTGCGAAATTCGCACGGCCGACAAGATCCAGAACAACGATGTCTTCACCCTTGTCTTCATCCAGACTCGCGGTGATGACGCTCAGCATGCTGGTCAGAACGTCCGGCTGCACGGCTTCGCGCTTGACGGCCGTTTTCTTCGGTCCGGCAACAGCAGCCTTCTTGCGAGCCGTTCCCGGCACCTTGGCAGCCTCGGCCAGTGCCGCATCGGGGGAGCTGGTTTTCCGGCGCACAGGCTTTTTGGCATGCGATTCGGGAGAGGTCGTCTTGGTGATGGTTTTTACTCCTGATCGGACTCCGGACGAAACTGGCCGGACTCACGCAACGCTGTAGCCGATATATCGTTCTGCGGCGCAGAAAGGAACGTCCATGCATTGCCTTTTCGCTCCGCAAGCACGGGAGATTCCCGCGAAGGGCGTCTCTGATGCCGTAAAACAGACGCCGCAGCCCCTCTGAGCGCAGGCGAAACGCTTCCCGGACGGGGCGCGACGGCTATGGGAACCATCGCCGCCAACCGACGCCAGCGCTTCCATCGCGAGAGTTGCGCCAGCCCGTCCGCCCCCATCAACCACACAAAATGGACATGGGGGAATCGCTGCTTCAGCAAGGCCACGGTTTTGACGGTGAAACGCTGCCCCAGACGGGACTCGATATCGGTCGCAACGATTCGCCGCCCATCCGCAATCCGCTCCGCAGACGCAAGGCGCACCCTGAACGGCGCCATTCCCTTGCCCGACTTGAGCGGATTTCCCGGCGAGACCATGAGCCACACCTGATCCAGCCGCAGCGCCCGCAACGCCCGCCGCGCCACCATAAGATGACCGGCATGGGCTGGGTTGAAAGACCCGCCCAGCAGGCCGATCCGCATGGTCCGACCGTCGCCAGACGTCGGAATACGGCTCAGCCCCGCACCTGTCCGGTGCCGATCACCTCGTAACGATAGCATGTGAGCTGTTCGAGCCCCACCGGACCGCGCGCATGCATGCGCCCCGTCGCAATGCCAATTTCCGCCCCGAATCCGAACTCCCCACCGTCACAGAACTGCGTGGAGGCATTCCACATCACAACCGCACTGTCCGTCCCGTTGAGAAACTCAGCCGCAGCCTCTGCATTTTCGGCAATAATGGCCTCGGTATGCGAGCTTCCATGCCGGGCGATGTGATCCAGAGCGTCCTCAACCCCGTCCACAACGGCAATCGACAGCACCGAATCCAGCCATTCCGTCCTGAAATCGTCAGCCCAGGCGGCTTCAAGCGTCGGCACAATCGCGCGGGCCCGATCATCAGCCCGGAACGCGCATCCTTTCGCCCCCAGATCCTGAACCAGAAGCGGCAGAAGTGTCGGCGCAATCGCAGCATCAATCAGCAGCGTTTCCGTGGCCCCGCAGACGCCCGTCCGCCGCATTTTCGCATCCAGCAGCACCTTCCGCGCCATGGCCGGATCAGCGCTTGCATGAACATAGGTGTGATTCAGACCATCCGCGTGGGCAAGAACCGGAACACGGGCTTCGCGCTGCACCCGCTCCACAAGGGATTTGCCACCACGCGGAATGATCAGATCAATCTGCCCCGAAGCCTGCAACATGGCCCCCACCAGAGCACGATCGGCAGAGGGCAGAATCTGCACACAGGCTTCATCCAGCCCGGCAGCTCGCAATCCATCTTCCATCGCGGCCTGAATCGCGCGCGCCGAATGCAGGCTCTCCCCGCCCCCGCGCAGAATCACGGCATTGCCCGACTTGATGCACAGCGCCGCCGCATCCGCACCGACATTCGGACGGCTCTCGTAAATCATGCCGATCACGCCAAGCGGTGTCGCAACCCGCCGAAAATGCAGACCATTAGGCCGGTCCCATTCCGCCAGAATACGCCCCACGGGGTCCGGCAGACGTGCAACATCTTCCAGACCACGCGCCATGCCCTCGATCCGCTCAGTCGTCAGGGTCAGACGGTCGCGGAAAGCAGCGTTCCGGTCTTCAGAAAGGGCGGCCAGATCCTGCTGATTGGCTACAACAATCTCACCAGACCGCTCCCGCAAAGCTTTTGCAGCCTCGGAAAGCGCAAGATTGCGAGTGTCTTCGCTGGTGCGCGCCAGACTCCGGCTGGCCCGACGAGCCTTCTCCGCCAGACCAGCCAGAATCCGGGCGACGTCTTCTCCCGCCTCAGACATTGAAGCGGAACAGCAGCACGTCACCGTCCTGCACGACATATTCCTTGCCTTCGATCCGCAGCTTGCCGACTTCCTTAGCCCCGGCCTCGCCATTGCAGGCCACATAGTCGTCGAAAGCCACGGTTTCGCAAGCGATGAAACCACGTTCAAAGTCGTTGTGAATGACAGCAGCAGCCTGAGGTGCCTTCGTCCCGGCCGTAATCGTCCAGGCCCGCGATTCCTTCGGCCCAACCGTGAAATACGTCCGCAGACCCAGCAGCTTATAACCAGCCGCAATCACACGATCCAGCCCGCTATCCGTCAGGCCCAGACCGTCCAGAAACTCCGTCCGGTCTTCATGCGGCAACTGGCTGACTTCCGCTTCAATGGCAGCCGACACCACGACAACGCCTGCACCCTCGGCTTCCGCGCGCTTGCGTACGGCTTCCGAAAACGCGTTGCCGGTGGAGGCCGAGGCTTCCTCAACATTGCAGACATAAAGAACGGGCTTCGTCGTCAGAAGCTGAAGACGGGATGCCTCTACCTCCTGTCCTTTCGGAACAGCCGTCCGCGCGGGCTTGCCGTCCCGCAGCGCCGCGAGCAGAGGCTCCATCAATTCAAGCTGGGCCTGTGCCTCACGATCGTTGCCGCGGGCGCGCTTTTGAAGCCCGATCTGGCGCTTCTCAAGGCTCTCTAGATCCGCCAGCATCAATTCCGTCTCAATGATGTCGGCATCGCGGACCGGATCGACCCCACCTTCAACATGGGTGATGTCGTCGTCTTCGAAGCAGCGCAACACATGCACGATGGCATCGACTTCGCGGATATTGGCGAGGAACTGGTTCCCAAGCCCTTCGCCCTTGGATGCCCCCCGGACCAGACCGGCAATATCCACGAACTCAAGGCTTGTCGGAACCTTGCGGATGGACTTGCCGATCCGCGCCAGTTCATCCAGCCGCGCATCCGGCACGGCCACACGCCCCGTATTCGGCTCGATGGTGCAGAACGGGTAATTCGCAGCCTGTGCAGCCGCCGTTTCCGTCAGGGCATTGAACAGCGTGGACTTGCCAACATTGGGCAGACCAACGATGCCGCAATTGAAACCCATTCGTGCTCTCCATCATCATTAAAAGACCGCTCGGACGCGAACGACCCGTTCCAGAAAAATCCGTCGCCCTGTGTTCGCAGAAACAGAGGAGGCTCACAACCACTTCCCACCGCGAAACAGGCTTTTCAGCCCACGATTCCCGCCAGATCCTGCAAAGCCCGCACATGCGCCTTCAGCGCCGCACGCCCCTGTGCCGTCAGAACCAGCCAGGTTCGCTGCCGTCCCCCCAGAGGCGCCTTGCGCAACCGCACATAGCCCGCCTCCTGCATCTGGGCGAGATGCTTGGACAGGACCGAGTCACTCACACCCAGCAGATCCCGCGCCCGACCGAATTCCATGTCACTCACTTCCGACAGAGCCGCAGCAAGCTGCAACCGAACCGGAGGATGAATAACAGGATCGAATTGGGGAAGAGCCGTCACAACCGCGCCGTCATACCAGCCTGCCAGACCCTCCGCCAGAGCAGCGCCACCCCATAGCCGATCGCAAAACTGCCCAGAGTCGCAATCCACGGCAGCCACGTCAGATGAAACACCCTTTCCCCTGCTCCGGACAACGCCATCATCGCATAAACCGCCAGGATCATGCCGATTGCGATCTTCCGGGTCCGTCCCCGACGGTACCCATTGACGAAATATCCCATCCGCCGCCGCGCAAGCACAAAGAAAATGCCCATCAAGGCGACACACAGCCCTTCCAGCAGAAAAACGAAAGGCGGGTCCAGACTCATCGCAAAAGTGAGGAGCGCCAGAAGCCCACCCATGACGGGCGCATTCCACCACGGACAAGCCAGCTCTTTCGGAAGCCTGCTCCTGAAAGCATCAAGCGCTTCCAGCTGCGCACGCGCATCGTCTCGCCTGCTCACATGCGTCGTTTCGAATCCATCCTGCTGCACGGTATTGACTTTCCAATATGGAAAATGATGATCTGACTTTCCAATATGGAAAGAGAACCCATTCATGACAATCCTGCACAGCATTTCCGCAGCAAGAATTCTGGCAATCCTCTGGCTCGCATTCCTGCTGGCCGCCTGCGCGCACCACAGCCGCAGGGGAATGCAGGACTGGAAAATCTTCCGCACAACCCTCCATACTCAGGAACGACGCCGCTTCTATCTGAAATGGCTGTTGCAGAGTGTCATGCTTTTCGATCTTGGGGGTCTCGTGACGCTTTGGTTCCTGCCCGAATCCCTGAAGCCCACATCCTTTGCCCAGTTGCGTCTGTCCGCACCGGTGACACCGGCCAGCACGACGCCTCCTGAAATGTCACCCGCATTTTTCGCAGGATTCACCTGCGGGCTTCTGATCCTCGCGGGCGTGTTCATTCTGCTCCGCAAGCTGAAACGACCCGCACTTCTCAACCCACTTGGCGATTTTTCCGCCCTGATCCCACGCACCCTGCCCGAAGCCGGGCTGGCTTTTCTGCTCTGCCTGAATGCGGGTCTGGGGGAAGAGCTTTTCTTCCGTCTGGCCCTTCCCCTGCTCGCAGGCCAGCTCACCGGCAGTCTGATTGCCGGCGCGGTGCTTTCAACGCTGCTGTTCGGAGGCATGCACTGGTATCAGGGGCGCAAAGGCGTGCTGATCACGACGATCATCGGCCTAATTTTCATGCTCCGCGCCCTCCACGGAACACCCCTGATCTGGCTGATGGGATTCCACGCCCTGATGGACGTCATCGCTTTGTTCGTCAGACCGGCCCTGACCGGCCATTTCAGCCGGAGCGCTGTTACGCCGCCAGCAGGGCGACCTTTGTCATGAAGGCTTCGTGCTCTTTTTTGGCCAGCAGGGGTGCCGCATCAGCCATGGCTTCAAGCCAGCGCTCGAGTTCCGGCTCTTCCGCCTTCGCGAAATTACCCAGCACATGCCCCGTCACACGGTCCTTGTGTCCCGGATGACCGATTCCCATCCGCACACGCCAGTAATCCGGCCCTGACAGACATTTGTCCATGGACCGCAGACCATTATGCCCGGCGGCACCGCCGCCACGCTTGATGCGCAGCTTGCCGAAAGCAAGATCAAGTTCGTCGTGAAATGCGGTGATATCGTCCGGCACGATCTTGAAGAACTGCGCGGCCTGCTGAACACTGTCGCCCGACAGGTTCATATACGTCATCGGCTTGAGGAGCAGAATCTTCTCTCCCCTGATGACGCCTTCGGAGGTCTCCCCCCGGAAGCGCTTGCGCCACGGCGAAAAACCGTGGCGCCTGGCGATCTCATCGACCGCCATAAAGCCGATATTGTGTCTATGACGGCTCATCCCCGGCTCGGGATTGCCGAGACCGGTCCAGAGCCTCATGACATTACTTCTTCTTTGCGCCCGGCTTGGCAGCGGCTTCAGCAGCAGCAGCGGCCTTCGCAGCGGCTTCGGCTTCCATTTCGGCATCAACCGTCGGCGCAGCGATGGAAGCGATGACGACATCGGTGTTCTGGCCACCTGTCAGCACAACACCCTCGGTGCCCTTAAGATCCGTCCAACGCACGTTGTCGTGGATCTCAAGACCGCTCAGATCTGCCGTGAAGTGCTCCGGAATGTTCGCCGGATCAGCCTGCACGTCCATGTAATGACGCACAACGTTCAGAACGCCGCCACGCTTGATGCCCGGGGACTTCTCTTCGCCAACGAAAGCGATGGAAACTTCGACGTGGATCTTGGTGCCAGCCGTAACGCGCTGGAAGTCCACATGGATCGGGGCATCGGAAACCGGGTGCAGCTGCACGTCGCGGATCAGGGCCGCAACCGGCTCTGCGCCTTCGACAGCAAGGTTATACACGCGCGAGGACCAGCCACCACGATGCAGTTCCTTCATGATCACGCGCGGATCAAGTGCGATGATGGAGGGCTCTTCCTTGCCACCGTAGATCACGGCCGGCACCAGGCCCTCACGTCTCGTAGCGCGCGCTGCCCCCTTACCAGCCTTCGCACGCGTCGAGACAGCAAGTGTCGTCAAATTAGCCACTATTACGCTCCTGCGTATTGAATTTCATTCATCACAGACCTCCAGGGGTGCCTGTGCGAGGCGCGGAGTAGCGGAAAACCGCCACCGATACAACCATTTTCGGACTCAACGGCCCCGCTGCGCCCCTCTGGACCATCCCATCCCGCGACCGCTACGATTGCGTTCCGTTTCCACAGTTTCCGGCAGATATCCCCACCGATGAGCATCGCCGCCCGCATCGAATGCCTGCCCTTTACCCGCTTTCACTGGAAACTGCTGTTCCTCGGCGGCCTTGGCTATACGTTCGACGGCCTCGATTCTGCGATTGTCGCTTTTGCGCTACCCATGCTGAAAAACCAGTGGCATCTGAGCGGCCCGGCGCTGGGACTACTGGGGAGCGCGACCTATCTCGGCTACGGGCTGGGCGCCCTGCTGTCCGGCTGGTGGGGAGACCGGTCGGGCCGCCGCCGCGTCATGATGAGCGCACTGGCCATCTATGCCATCGGCTCCCTGCTCTCCGCCGGATCGTCCTCCTTCACCGCCTTCTTCCTGTGCCGCCTGCTGTCCGGGATCGGCGCAGGTGCGGAAGCTACCATCATCGCGCCCTATCTCAGTGAGTTCGTTAGCGCTCGCTATCGGGGCGCCTTCACCGCAGCCCTAACCGGATTCTATTCCTTCGGCTATGTCACGGCAGCACTTTTGGGATTCATGCTTGTCCCCGCCATGGACGATGGCTGGCGCTGGGCTCTGGCCCTGACGGGATTTCCGGTCCTCATGCTGCTGTGGTGGCGGCGCGCCCTACCTGAATCGCCCCGCTGGCTCGACGAGCGCGGCCAAACGGCAGAAGCCTGCCGCATCGTCGGCGACATCGAGGAGAGTGCAGGCCTTGCGGTCGGCCTGACCACCACGACCGACCGTGGCGCGCCCTCTCTGCGCCCGATCCGGGATCTGTTTGCCCCGAACCTGCGGCGCTCCACCTTCATGAGCTGGGCCATGTGGCTGGCCATCACATTCAGCTTCTACGCCTTCTTCACCTGGATCCCGACCCTGATGATCGAACGCGGCATGACCGTCACCCGCAGCTTCGGTTACGCCATCTCGATCTATTTCGCCCAGCTCCCCGGCTATGCCTGCGCCGCCCTGCTCACCGACCGTCTGGGACGACGCGGAACCGTGGCGCTGTTCATGGTCGCCGGAGCACTCAGCGCCATCGGCATGGCCGTCAGCCAGACCCCCATCGAAGTCCTGATTTTCGGCATGATGCTGTCTTTTTTCATGAACGGCACCTTCGGCGGCATTTACGCCTACACTCCCGAACTCTTCCCGACCGCCTTGCGTGCCCGTGGCATGGGACTTGCGTCCGCCATCGCCCGTCTCGGCGCCATCGCCTCGCCCGTCCTGATCGGCTGGCTCTACCCGCTGGCCGGCTTTCCCGGCGTTTTCGGCCTGACCACCCTGATCCTCCTGTCCGGTGCCACAGTCACGCTCCTCTTCGGTCCCAGAACAGAAAAACGCCCGCTCGACAACGAGCAGGCGTTTGCAAAGAGCTGAACTCAGGCGTCCATCTCAGATCATCGGCACACCGCCGTTTACTGCCAAAAGCGCGCCCGTGGTGTAGCTGTTCAGCGGATCGGCGAAGTAGACATATGCACCCGCCAGTTCAGCGGGCTGCCCGGGACGGCCCAAAGGCACATCGGAACCGAGATGTTCCTGTTCGTCTTCCGGCATGCCCGTTACAATAAATGGCGTCCAGATCGGACCCGGCATCACCGCATTGACCCGGATGCCTCGTCCGGCGAGCTGCTGCGCCATGCTGGACGTGAAATTCGCGATTGCCGCCTTCGTCATGGAATACGGTACCAGCAGCTCTGGCGCCGTCTTGAGATTGACCGAAGACGTATTGATGATGGATGCACCTGCCTGAAGATGCGGCAATGCAGCTTTTGTCAGATGGAATAGTGCATCCGTATTCGTGGAGAAATGGTGTTTCCACTCCTCGTCTGAAATCTCTTCCAGCTTTGCGCGGGCTTTCTGGAAAGCCGCATTATTCACGAGAATATCGAGCTTTCCGAAAGCCTCAACGGTTTTGCGGATCATCTCGCGGCAATGCGCTGCCTCACGGATATCACCCGGCAACAGAAGACAGGTCCGGCCTTCAGCTTCAATCTGGGCCTTAATATCCCGAGCATCATCGGTCTCCGTCTCCAGATACGAAATCGCGACATCCGCCCCTTCGCGGGCAAAAGCCAGTGCCGCAGCCCGACCGATACCGGAGTCGCCCCCCGTAATCAGAGCCGCAAGTCCCGTCAGCTTGCCGGACCCCTTATAGGTTTTTTCCCCATAATCAGGCTTCGGAACCATCTTCTCCGAAAGACCGGGGAAAGCCTGCGTCTGACCTTTGAAAGGTGGGCGCGGATAGCAGGTGCGGGGATCGGCTGGCATGGAAACACTCCTGTGTCGTCATGGAACAGAGTTGCCTCCTTAACGGCGCGTCTTCCGGACGGGTTCAGAAATTTTCCTCCCCAAAGACAAAATAGAAGTCCAGAGGACATCTTCAGCCTCTTTTTAACCATCTGCCGCAATCCGAACGGAATGATGCCTGATTTCCATTACAGAAACGTTCCGCTTTCGCAGAATGGGATCTCAAGGTGCAGACAGTCACGACAGGTGCGCAGCGCAATCCGGGGATAGACCTCCTCAGAGGCCTCTCCATCATCCTCGTCGTCATCCATCACCTCGCTTTGCGCATTCCCCTGATGCACACCGACCTTGCCGCAGTTTCCCCAGCCTTTCTACTGAAAGCCCTGACGTGGGATGGCGCCAAGGGCGTGAAAATCTTCTTCGTCATTTCAGGCTTCCTGATCACCGATCACACAATGCGGCGCTGGGGCAGTCTGGGCGGCGTCAACATCCTCGCCTTTTCCGGACGTCGCGTCTGCCGAATCCTGCCATGCCTGCTGGTCCTGTTAGGAGTTCTCGCCGCGCTCAACCTCGCGGGAGCACCTGACTTCCTCTTCCACCATGAGGGCCAGACTCTGCCCGGCGCCATTTTCGCCACCCTTTTCATGCATCTGAACCTCTACGAAGCCCGAACGAACTACCTCCCGGCCAACTGGGACGTACTCTGGTCATTATCGGTCGAGGAACTGTTCTATCTGGCCTTCCCGATCCTCTGTCTTCTGAGTGGACGCATTCCGAAACTGATCGGCCCCGGACTGCTTGTCTGCATTTTCGCGCTGCTAGCCCTCTCCCTCCCATTTGCGGAGTGGCAGATCCAGGACGCCTCGGACATCTGGCAGGACGAAGCCTATGGACCGGGCATTTCCGCAATCGCCATGGGCGTCTGCACAGCCCTGCTCGCACACCGGATGCCCCCTGCCATGTTGGCGCGTCTCACGCCATGGATAGGCTGGGCCGGAACATTCGGTGTCGGGCTCTATCTGCTGAACAGCCATATCCTCTGGCAGACCCTGAATTACGGCGCCCCGCTATTCTTTACAATATCCTGCGCGACCCTGCTGCTCGCCTTCTACAACGGCTGGGGCAAAGCGACCGCAAGCCGGTTTCTGGCATGGCCACGCCACTGGGGCAGACTGAGCTACGAAATCTATCTCAGCCACATGTTCGTGGTCATGCCAATGGTCCACCTGTTCAAGGCCACTGGCGAAAACTGGACGTTCGGCTGGGTCTGGTTCATCCCGACCCTCGGCCTGTCCTTCTGCCTTGGCGCTCTCGTGGACCGTTTCCTCTCACGCCCCGCCGATCGCTGGCTGCTGGAGAAATCCGGCCTACGCCGCCCTCAGGCCAGTGGGGAGGCCAGCGGGCGGATCGCCGAAATCTGATGCCCGATATGCCCGCCGCCCGCGAGGGTCCGGCGGCGATGGCTGAAGAAACGCGGGTCTGTTAGCGTATCGACACCCAAAATCTGTACGGTCCGGACCCCGGCCTGTTCCAGACGAAACCCGCAATAGCCCGGCAGATCAAACAGGAAATGCCCGGCGCGAGGCGCTGAACGGAAAAAGATTTCCCCCTCCGCGCCATAAGCCAGAACAGCATCGCGCATATCCGGCCCGACTTCATAGCTCGCCGGTGCAATACAAGGCCCGACAACAGCCCGAATCCCCACTGCCCCCAGCGCCACCATTTGCGCCACCACGGATTCGAGAATTCCACCCGCAGCGCCACGCCAACCCGCATGGGCCGCCCCCACGATCCGTCCATCCTCAGAAGACAGCAGCACCGGCCCACAATCCGCCGTAATAACGCCCACGCCAATTTCCGGACGATCCGTCACCAGCGCATCGCCGACCTGCCCGCTCCCGGCCATCCAGAGCGGCGTCTCAGCCGTCACAGGCACAGTGATGTCACTATGCGTCTGCTTCAGCCCCAGCAGATGATCCGGTCCCACCCCGATCGCCCGCGCCACCCGCGCCCGGTTCTCCATCACATTCGCCGGATCATCCTGCGAAGACAGCGAACAGTTCAGGCTGTCATAGGGCACTGGCGACACCCCTCCGAGCCGCGTAAAGAACCCGTGCGGCACCTTGAAAACCGATCCCGTCAGCACGGATTCAGACATGTGCCGAAACCTGCGCCGGGCGACGCATCGCATAAACCATGAGCCCCATCCCCGCGAGCGCCATCGGAATACACAGCAACTGCCCCATTGTCGTGCCGCCGGACAGGAACCCGATATTCGCATCCGGCTGACGGAAAAACTCGCAGAAACTCCGTGCGCAGGCATAGCCGAACAGGAACAGCCCCGACAGGAACCCGAACCGCTCCCGCGCCGCCGGACGGCTGGCCGCAAACAGCATGACGCATAGCAGGAGCACGCCCTCGGTCAGGGCTTCATATAATTCGGAAGGATGACGCGGAATCGGCCCACCCGTCGGGAAAATCATCGCCCAGGGCAGATCCGGAGACGCCGGACGCCCCCATAGCTCCCCATTCACGAAATTCGCACAGCGCCCAAGCCCAAGCCCGATCGGCACCACCGGCACGATCCGGTCCGCAAAGGCCAGAAAGCTCAAACGGTTCTTCCAGCTGAAATAGGCCAGCGCCAGAATGACGCCCAGCGCCCCGCCATGAAACGACATCCCGCCATCCCACGTCTTGAAGATTTCCAGCGGATGCGAAAAATAATCCATCGGCCGATAGAAAAGGACATAACCCAGCCGCCCGCCCAGAAGCACGCCGAGGATGGCGTAGAACAGGAAGTCATCGACCTGCTCTTTCGTCGCCACTTCCGGCGACAGACGGTTCAGACGCTTCGCAATCGGCAGCGCAATGATGAACGACACCATGTAAGCCAGCGCATACCAGCGCACCGCAAGAGGGCCGACATGAAAGGCAACCGGATCAAAATCAGGAAAGATCAGAGGATGGCTCACGGAATCGGCTCTCAGAGATTGGGGTGGGAACGGGAAAGATAGTCGCGCACATACTGCCCGATTCCATCTTCAAGAGACGTAAACGGCGCATCATAACCCGCAGCGCGCAGTCGACTCATATCCGCACAGGTAAAAGACTGGTACTGCCCGCGCAGTTTCTCGGGCATGTCTACGAACTCGACATCCCGCGCCCGCTTCGCAGCATCACAGACCGCATGTGCCAGATCGAGATAACTCCGCGCCACGCCGGTTCCACAGTTGAACAGCCCGCTGACCTGAGGCTGATCGAACAGCCACAGCATGACGTTCACAACGTCCCCGACCCAGATGAAGTCCCGCTGCTGCTGCCCGTCAGCCAGTCCCGGCACATCCGAGCGGAACAGCTTTGCCGCACGATCCTGCACGACCTCGTCGTATTTGACCTTCACGACAGAGATCATTGACCCCTTGTGGTATTCATTCGGCCCATAGACGTTGAAGAACTTGAGTCCGGCCCATTGCGGCGGCGCAGCCGCTCCAGCTTCGATTTCCCGCTTCACCCACAAATCAAACGCCTGCTTGGACCAACCATACAGGTTCAACGGCCTCAGGCTGTCGATACCCTCCAGCCCGTCACGGAACATCTCCGGCCGATCCGCTGCCCCATACGTCGCAGCAGACGACGCGTAGATCATCCGCACACCCCGCGCCGCGCACCAACGCCACAGCATCTGCGACAGGGCCACGTTGCTCGACCAGACGAGGTCTCCATCCCGCGCCGTCGTGGCGCTGATCGCACCCATGTGGAACACGGCTTCGACATCCGGTTCGGACGCAAGGAAACCTTCCAACTCATCAGGCGTGATGATGCGATCTGGCGCATGGGACGCCAGATTACGCCACTTTACCCCGTCCCTGAGCCGGTCAACCACAACCGTCCGCAAGCCCCGGCGACGCAGGGCGGCATGAAGACACGAACCAATGAATCCGGCCCCGCCGGTGACGATAATCATCCTTCCTGTATAGTCTGCCCCCGATAACGATCCAAGCGACGCGCCCGACACGACACGCCGCAGAACAGCAGGAACTTCATCATGGCTGACAGACCCCGCTTTTTCGACGACCTCGCTGGCCTCGCCGGTAACGCATTTTCCGCCGTGACCGGCGCCCGCGAGGAGCTTCATGCCATCGTCCGCACCCGCGTGGACGAAATCCTCAACAGCCTCGACCTCGTCCGCCGTGACGAATTTGACGCGGTACAGGAAATGGCAACCCGTGCGCGCATGGCACAGGACGCAGCCGAGCAGCGTCTGGCCGCAATCGAATCGCGTCTCGCCGCTGTCGAAGAACTCGCAACCGAAGAAAAAGGCGGCCCGCAGGGCTAATCTGCAACAGTCACCCCAGACGGTGTAGTTATTGTAACACGTAATGCTTGCACCCAGGGCAAAGGCTCCATAACGTATTGATGTCGGGAGCGGATTTTTCGCTTCCGGCCGCAGACATCTGGAGCGCCGCACCGGCGCCAGGCCGGTGTCAGGCTCCACGGCCTTGGGAGACCCGCCATGCCTGCCCTGAGCACCTCACTCACCAATGAAACAGAATCCCATCCGCTCGACCTGATGGAACAGGTCATGGGCCTCTATGAATGGGAGTTTGAACGCCTCGGCCCCTCCGAAATGGCCGCCCAGGCCCCCGGACAGTGGTGCGACTATTCCCTGTATTTCACATGGTCCGACGAACTGTCGGCCCTGCATCTGAACTGCATCATGGACCTGCGCTCCCCCGCAAAGCGCCGTCCGGCCGTCCACGAACTCGTTTCCCTTGCCAATAACCGCCTCTGGATCGGCCATTTCGCCGTCGATCCCGACACAGGCACCCCGTCCTACCGACATACGCTGCTGCTGCGCGGTGTGCAGACGCTGCCCGGCGAAAGCATGGAAGACCTCGTGGAAATCGCGATGTCCGAATGTGAGCGATTCTATCCCGCCTTCCAGTTCGCGCTCTGGGGCGGAAAAACACCGCAGGAGGCCATAGACGCCGCCATGCTCGACTGTGTGGGAGACGCCTGACCGTGCCATCCTCCGTCCCTTCAATCCTTCTTGCAGGGTGCGGCAAGATGGGAGGCGCGCTGCTCGACGGGTGGCTCGCCTCCCCCACACCGCCACGCCTCGTCGTCCTCGACCGACACCGAACCGGCTCGGACGATACGGTCACCATCGTCCGGACAGCCGCCGAAATCCCTGCCGATTTTCAACCCGACATCATCGTCCTCGCCGTCAAGCCCAGCGTTGCCGAAATCGTGATCGATGCTCTTGGAAAGGCTCTGGGGCCCCGCATGAACGGTGCCGCCATTCTCTCCGTTATGGCCGGACGCACCTGCGAGACACTTTCGGACTCTGCGCGACTTGCAGGCGCGGACATTCCGATCCTGCGCGCCATGCCCAATACCCCTTCCTCGGTCGGTGCCGGGATCAGCGGCCTCTATGCCTCAGCCGCCGCCACTCCTGAGCAGAAATCCATCTGTCACGATCTACTTTTTGCGGTCGGAGACGTCGTCCCGGTCGAGAACGAAGACGATCTGTCGGTCGTCACCGCCATTTCCGGCTCCGGCCCCGCCTATGTGTTTCTGCTGGCCGAACTTCTGGAAAAAGCGGGGCAGCAACATGGTCTGGCACCAAATGTCGCCCGACGTCTGGCTCGTGGAACAATCTATGGCGCAGGACGCATGCTCGACGATCTGCCAGAAAGCGCCGAAGACCTCCGCAAGGCCGTCACCAGCCCCAACGGCACCACCGCCGCGGCTCTGGCCGTCCTCATGAAACCCGATGCCTGGCCCGAAACAGTTCCAAAAGCTATTGACGCTGCTACAAAACGGGCCGACGAACTCGCTGGCTGACGGTTTCTTTATGGGAGAGAGCTTGTCGGCAGACCGCAACGCTCCCACCATAAACCAGAAGCTTTCGACAGGAGACCCGTATGGACGGACGGCAGGACCCCTTTGAATCCGACGACATGGCACTGAGTGGTCCGCCGGATCTGGCACAGGAAGCCTTCGACGCCGCCCTTCTCCAGTCCGCCCTGTCCTTGGCTGCAAGCGAAGGCTGGCACCGCTTTTCGCTCGTGGATGCCGCCCGGGACGCCGACCTTCCGGTCGAGACGGTCCGCAAACGCTACCCCGTCAAAGCCCTTCTGCTGCTACAGCTCGGGCGTCTGGCCGATGCCAGCGCCCTGCGTGACGACGGCAATGGCGGCACGCTGCGGGAATATCTCTTCGACCTGATCATGCGCCGTTTCGATATCTTTCAGGAATATCGCGAAGGCGTCCGTGCTGTTTTTCAGGCCCTGCCCTACGACCCTGCTCTGGCTGCCTTTCTGGCCGGCACCACTCTTGATTCCATGAAATGGCTGGCAGAGGCTGCCGGGATCGACTGTACGGGCTTTGGTGGTGTCCTGCGTATCAATGCTCTGGCCGCTGTCTGGGCCCATGCCATGCGGGCCTGGGAAAAAGACGAGAGCCCGGATCTGGCCGCCACCATGGCCGCCCTTGATAGCGCGCTGGATCGTGCAGAGCGTTACGGCATTCTCAAACCCTCAGCACGACGCAAAATGGACGAGGCCCTGAACACAACCGGCCTGCCCGATCATGATCTTGAACTGGAATCCTGACTTCGGACTTTACGAAGGCAACCGGTTCGGACTAGAAGGCCAAAAGCATGCGCTTCCAAAGAAGCGCATCGATTGGGGTGTAGCCAAGCGGTAAGGCAGCGGATTTTGATTCCGCCATGCGGAGGTTCGAATCCTCCCACCCCAGCCACTCTCTTTCAGACAGACTGCTTCAGCCCCGGACTGGCCTTGAACCGCACGGTCCGCCCCGCAGAAACCGCCACAGCCTCTCCCGTTCTCGGGTTAACGGCCTGCCGTGCTCTGGTTTCGCAAACCGTGAATGTTCCGAAAGACGGCAGCGTAAATCCCCCTTCTTCCCGTAATTCCTCGATAATCGCCTCAATCATGTCATTGACGGCCCTCTGGGCAACCACACCGGTGCAATTCATGGAATCCTGAAGAACTGCGGCAAGAAAAGCTTTGCTCATGAATGAAACTCCGGATTTACTCAGTACAGATCGGGTCTTTCCGGTACAGAAATGCTGCTTACGCGAACTAACGGGCGAATGGCCCACCTTTCCGAGGTGTCATAATATTTCATATAGATCCAGCTCATAAACAATCATAATATCATAAATTTAACGTTTCTTTCTTTCCCCAGCGGGTCAATACCAATGCGTGTCTGCCTGTTTGCCTATTACAATCCTAACGTCAGACTCGCGCCACACACACGGCATCTCCTCAGCCAGATCGCCTCCTGCGGTTTCACAATTCATATCGCAGCCTCAGGCCTCTCGGACGCCACAGCCCAGCTCCTGCGGGACGATCTTGCAAACCCCGCCGCTCCAATCCCCGCGGCTGTCCATCCCCGCCCCAATACCGGACTGGACTTCGGAGCGTGGCAGTTCCTGCTCTCGAAGGGATATGCGGACAACGCAACAGAAATTCTTTTCACCAATGACAGCGTCTTCGGCCCTCTCCTCCCTCTGCGTCCCATCATGAACCGGATGGGAGAAAAGAAGTTTCAGGTCTGGGGTATGGTCCGCTCAGAGGCAGTCGTGTCCCATCTCCAGTCATGGTTCCTGTGCATGACGCACGACGCCCTGCATCATCCGGCGATCCAGCGCATTTTTAACCAGCCGTTCAACGACATGACCAAGGACGAAATCGTCCTGCACGGAGAACTCGGCCTCGGACTAGCCATCAAGGCCGCCGGTCTCTCCACAGGAGCCTCCTGGAGCAGCACGCGGGGTCTGGCCCGCCTTTTAGCAATTAATCCCATGCATGCGGACTGGCGAACCGTCCTGCAATCGGGCAATGCCCCGTTCATCAAAACAGAGCTTCTGCGCGACAATCCGAGCGGCATCGCCTCCATCCACCTGTGGCGCGCGGAAATCCCCGATCCAACGTTTTTTAATCCGGACTGGATCGCGGCCTATCTGGCCGCAACACCGCCCCGCAACCGCTCTGCTCGGGCAAGCCTGCGAGCCCGCGCAGTTCAGGCACTCGCCAGCGAAGACCGACGCCATGTCCTCACCGCGCTGCTCCTCGGACGTTAGATCGTTCGACCGGACGCCTGTTTCAAAAAGCCATAAAGCTCGTCTGCCTGCATATCATAGGTCGCAAGCCGCTCCCGAAAAGGATTGGCGTAATCTGCAAAGCGTTCAGGCGCATCCAACAACGCCGAGACAGCTTCGGCCAGCGTCTTGGCTTTGCCATCCAGCGGCAGGCAGGTTCCGTTCACCCCATCTACCACGTCTTCGGACTGCCCCCCCGGAGAGGTCGTCACCACCCAGACATCCCGTGCCAACGCCTCGCGCACCGTCAGGCCGTAGCTTTCCTTCCATTGAGACGGGAAAAGCAGCACGTCGATCTGATCGTAAAAATCATCCAGTCCTGATTGCGTATAAGCCGGGACAACACGCAGCCGACCCCGCACAGACCAGTCTTCAGGAAAAATCGACTGGAACCCTAGATTGAGTTTGTTATCAACCAACACAAGCTCCCAGTCGCTCCGGGACAGGGACTGCATTGCCTCTTTCAGCAGACCATAGCCCTTGACGGCCTCTGTCCCCCCGACAAACCCAAACCGCAGCGGCGCCCCGGCAGTCCGCTTCCTGCGCGGACGCTCAGGCCAGCAAAACCCGTTCCGGTTGACCACGATCCGCTCGGGTGCAATCCCGTTCGCCAGATACAACTCACGATGCGCCTGCGATGGGCTGATCAACAGAGCCGCGCCATTCAAGGCCTGTCGCATCACCACTGCCCGATCCGCAAGATGCCGCGCACCCGGCACACAGGCCTGACAGACAGCGGGGTCAATGGTCGTCTGGAAACAGTAACGCCCGTCAGCGCGCACCATGAACTGGCGCTCACACAACCACCAGGCATCATGCAGCGTCAGAATATAAGGAACCCCTTTTTCCTGACACACCCGCAAAAGCCCGGTCCCAAGTCCTTGAGCGGCATGAACATGAACCACATCAGGCTGACAGGCTTCCAGAATTTCCGAGAACCTCGCCGCCATGGCCGGATTATCCAGTTGCCCCAGTCCACCCTGATCATCCGGCAGAACCGAGGCAAAAACCGTCATGCCATCCACATCGTAGCGAATATCGCCATCAGGAAGATCCGCAACGCTGGGGCGAGACGTCAGAACACTGACCTTCACCCCTTTACGCACCAGCCGACGCCCCATCTCCTCCGCCACAATCGTGGCCCCCCCGAAAGACCGGGGAGCGAAATAGACATTCGCCATAAGAACCCTGAGGTCCTGCGCTTCCCGAATGACCGGAACACCGAACAGAAGCCGGGCCTGTGTCTGCACCATCGCCTCGGGCGCATAACGGGCCATCACGTCTTCATACGCGGCCTCCGCCAGACACCGTCGGTAATCGTCGTCCCGCGCCAGTCTGAGAAAGGCGTCCCGCCATGCTGCGGCATCCGCCGCCAAACATCCATTCTGTCCATCCCGCACCACAGTCAGGAAGGCTGCCCGTGGAGAGCAGATCGCGGCCACCTGGACAATCGCGGCTTCAAGAAACTTGATGTTGCTCTTGCAGTCATTGAACAGCGTCGATTCCAACGGCGCAATCGCAATATCCGTCTGCGACAGAGCTTTGAGATAATCAACGTAGGAGAGTTCGGTCAGACGTTCGACCCGGTCCCCAAACCGCTCAAATGCCGGGGAAAGCTGCAACTGGCCGATCACCCTCAGGCAAAGCCGGGGTTCTTCAGCCATCGCAGCCAGCAGACCTGACTCTGCTTGCCTGAAATCCGCATCGTGGGTGTTGGTTCCAGATCCATAGGAGACCCACAAACGCTCTGAACCCGAATGCCGCGGCAGTGCCGACGCAACTTTCAGCGTTTCCACATCCAGAGCATTCTCCAGAACCACTACATCCGACAGACCCGCCTTACGCATGGCCCCAGCCAGCGCTTCGGTCGAGGCAATACCCCGGCCACAGGCCAGCATACACCGGCGAAACAACACCACCCCGGACAGCAGAAGATCGCGTTCTGCTGCAGGCAGCGTTTCGATATTCCCGTTCTGGCGATATTCCTCTTCATCGAAAATCAGATCATCGACTTCCCATCGCGGCGACAGTTCCAGCCGGTGGGCCTCCTGAACAAGTTTCAGAACATCTTCAAATCCGGGAACCCGATAAAAAATAACCTGTGTGCAAAGCTGCAGCGCAGACATGGCCTCAGCAATATCGCGCCAGTCAACAACCTGAACCGACCAGCTCAGCGCCGTCAGAAAATCCCGTTTCTGCCAAACGCGGTATTTGGCACACTGTCGCAGACTAAGCTCTGCGATAATCAAGACTTTAGGTTGCAATCTATCTGACTGGTGCCCGGAAGCAGCTTTATAGGGATGCAGATGTTCCGCATCGTCTCCCACTTCAGGAAGACCATTCTGCGCTTTAGCATGGACCCGCTGCAAACGCCGCAAGCGATGAGTGACGGCTTTCTGAATGCCGGCCCACCCATCC
>NZ_JAERLZ010000023.1:0-20880 GCF_018256175.1 Gluconobacter sp. Dm-44
TTCAGGTCTATGTCGAACGCGTTCTCATCCCGACACTGAAGCCGGGTGATATCGTCGTGATGGACAATCTTCCAGCGCATAAGCTTCCAGCGGCACAGAAGGCCATTGAGCAGGCAGGGGCGGAACTGATGTTCCTTCCGCCATACAGCCCGGACTTTAATCCCATCGAAATGGCTTTCTCAAAACTCAAAGCCTTGCTGCGCGCTAAAGCCGAACGAACTGTCAGTGCTCTGTGGGATACCGTCGGCACTATGCTTCCCGCTTTCACTCCCAGTCAATGCGCCAGCTTCTTTACAGCCGCTGGATATGAACCAGATTAAAGCGGAACCGCTCTAGCCTGCGCAGTATCGCTGCTAACATCAGACCGATTATCCCGGTAAGCGCACAGTTACCCAATTGATTGTTGACTTAGGAAATGATCGTTCCCTATGTTGGTTTCATGAACAATATAGTCTCATCTTCCCCCAGCCCGGCTATGGGCCGGCCGCGTGCCTTCGATATGGAAACGGTTATCGCACGTACCGTGCCGGTATTTCGCGAGTATGGATATGCTGGCGCCTCGATCGATCGTCTTAAAACCGCTACCGGGCTCACCGCAGGCAGCCTTTACAAAGCATTCACTGACAAGCGGGGCGTGTTCGAAGCGGCGTTCACGCATTATGTGAAGCAAAGACGGCAAGATCTTGCAGCTCGGCTTTTGAAGGCGAGCACCGGACGTGAACGCATTGCCGAGAGCCTCCGCTTCTATTTGGAAGCAGCTTCCGGCTTCGAAGGGCGGCAAGGTTGTCTCGTTCTAGCAAGCCTGATCGAAGCCACGACGCTGGACGGTGCCCTTCATGAGAGACTCAGCGATACACTGGCTATTAACCGAGCGGCGCTGATCACCATGCTGCGGGAGGGTCTGCAGGACGGATCAATCCGTGCCGAACTGCCGATCGAGGCCAGTGCCGATCTTCTTCTTAGCCTACTCCAAGGTTTTCGTGCCGTGGGCAAGCTTCACGATCCGGGGGACCATGACGCGTTGATAGGCATGTCTCTCAAGATATTAGACTGAGAATAGGACGAATTATGATCGAACACCTCAACACTGCCCCGTTCAAGCATGCTTTCGAGACGGTTGATGGATTGCGGCTGCACTATGTAACGTGCGGATCGCAAGACGCTGAACCACTCGTTCTCCTTTCGGGCTATCCACAAAGCTGGTTTACTTGGCGTAGGGTCATGCCTCTCTTGGCAGACCGGTTCCGTGTCGTCGCTATTGACCTTCCTGGCCAAGGGGATTCCGATAAACCGCTTGATGGCTATGACACTGGAACGGTTGCGCGCCGCGTCCACGGCCTCGTCGCACGTGTCGGTCTGACCCATTACAACCTTGCGGCACATGACATCGGTGCTTGGGTCGGACTGCCCTACGCGTTGATGTACCCAAACGAAGTCAGCCGTCTCGCGCTCCTTGATGCCGGCATACCCGGTGTTACACTGCCCGATATGTTGCCAAACGCACCCGACCGGGCGTGGCGGACATGGCATTTCGCGTTCCATGCTATACCTGACCTTCCTGAGGCTCTGATCACAGGACGTGAGCGCGTTTACCTCGACTGGTTCTTGCGTCGTAAGGCTGCCAACCCGCTAAGTTTCAGCGATGCGGATATTGACGAATATGTCCGCATTTTCAGTCTTCCCGGTGCATTACGTGCAGGCCTCGCTTTCTATCGCGCGGCAAGTATATCCGCTGAGCAGAATCGTGCGCTGGTCCGTGATAGAAAACTCAGCATGCCCGTGCTCGCCGTCAGTGCTGACCAAGGATCGATCCCTGATATGGTCGCCCCGCTTAGACCGTTCGTAGACGATCTACGCGGCAACACAGTGTCGTCCAGCGGTCACTTCATCCCCGAAGAACAGCCAGTGGCTGTTGCTCAATTGTTCGGAGAATTCTTTGCGGGCTAATGAGCGCGAAGTTCGTGATGCCCCTCAACGGCTGGCGTCTCACAACCTTACAGGTAGCGTGAGGAAACGTAATAGATCACAGCAGGGTGTGCGCCCCCTCCTCAGCAGGAAGAGGTAATGCGAGCGGTGCTCGCCAACCCCGGGCCACTTTATGATGGTCGCAGCGACGCTGAGTGGCCCGGGCATAAACGCAAGACCGCTTCTGAGACAGGCCCCAGAGAGCTTGAGCGTCGGACATGGAGGCGATTGTGTTGAAAAAGTCCCTCTGGAGATTCCACTCAACATTTAGGTTCGATACCATAACGTATAGAGCATTGTAAGTATGGGGATTTTTCATTCCCAATTGCATACAAAACCCTGAGCGGACACCTCAACCTGACTTTTTCAACACAATCGAGGCGGAAGCGGTCAGTTTTAACGCTTCCCACTTTCTTCTCGCTTGATGGCATCATCTTTAGAAAGCCTTCTGATTATCAACACAAGGGCCGCACGTTCGTAAGGTGATCCGGCAGTCGGCAAACCACCATCAAGCGCCAATGTGGCGATGCCGTAACAGCAGACCAAAAAGCGAGTGTTGCTGCTTCCAGATTATCGGGAGCGATTTGCCGAACTCGTCGGACCATGACGCCGTATGCGTTGTCTTCCACAGGCGGCGGTCCCCCATCGTGGCCAGCGAACATCAGACGGAAAAGCTTGGGGTGACGTCGAGCAAAAGCAACATAGGCCTCGCCCTGTGCGATCAGGGCTTCCGGAGCATTTGGCTTTTGATCTGTCGCGAGCAACTCTCTGCGAAGAGTCTCAAAGCCTTGCAGAGCCACGGCAGCCAAAAGGGCGTCCTTGTCTCGGAAATGTCTGTAGGGCGTCAGAGCTACGGCAACAAGGCGCGCGCGCAAATCGGTGGAAATGGTGTCAATCATTTTTACAATGTATACCTACCCCACTATGCTTACATGTAAACTTTATGGAGCTGCGTTATGCAAGCCGCAGTCAACCGTATGTTTTTCTTAGGCCAAGGAAATCGGCGTGGATAAACCCATCGCAATGCAGCTCAAACTGTTATGTCATTAAGGAATTGTTTTTGTTCAATTAAGAATATTTTGGGATCTCGCCCCCGCAGAAGCCTCAAATTCTCCTGAATTAGCGAATTTCAACACCACTATCTTACAAGAGAAGTTTCAGCACTATTGGAATGGCTATCGCGCTTGCAATAGCATTCAACCCCATTCCAACGGCAGCGAACAGTCCTGCCGTTGGATGAACTGTATATGCTCGTGCAGTGCCTACGCCGTGAGCAGCGACGCCAACAGCAAAGCCACGACCAGCATAATCGTTGATCTTAAGGATATTCATAAGCGGAGTAACGACAATCGCTCCAAAAATACCCGCTGTGACGACGAGCAACATTGTGATCGAAGGTACTCCACCCATTCGTGCGGTTATAGCCATTGCGACACCCCCTGTTACTGATTTCGGAGCGATAGCGATAAGTAGACCGCGAGGTAGGCCAAACAGAACACCGATTAGCAAACCGCTTACTGAACCAGTTATAGCGCCGCCGGTTAAGGCGACTAAAATCGGGAAGAACAGGCGGGTTAGCAACTTACGATTGCGATATATCGGCACGGCAATGGCCAGCGTAGAAGGGCCCAGCATGAAGTGGACGAACTGTGCGCCTTGGAAATAAGTGGCGTATGACGTATGAGTCATTTTGAGCAGAATAATTAATGTAACTGTTGAAATCAAAATTGGATTTACGCATGGATTGCTGCGCAGCACACCTACAATGCGCAACGAGCAAACGTAGACCAGAACAGTAACAGTCATCCATAATAAAGGCGTTCCTAAAATATATACCCAAAGGGGTGTGAGGTTATTCATAGTTGGATTTATCCGGTGGCAATAATTTAACGATGTACCCAAATAAAAAAGCGGTAGTGATAAGGGTGAAGCAGGTCGATCCGGCAACTGCAACAAATAGCTTAAGCCCATAACGAGCCAACACATCCGATACCTGCATTGTCCCAACGGCAGCCGGCACAAAGAATATCCCAAGAGTATTCAGAAGCCCTTGGCTAACTCGACCGATTGGTTCTACGTCGATTGTCTCCTCCATCAAGCCGTAGCGACTACCCAAAAAAAACAAACCAAGGATTAGGATGATCAGCCCGATAACAGGCCCTGGGAGTGGAAGATTTAGTGCTTGGGAGAGCACTTCGCCGGCTAACTGGCAGGTAAGTAAAATTCCTATGGCCTGAATCACGACTTGATGTTTCCTGCTATTCTGGCCAGCGTCCATCAATCACTGACCGGTTCTGTGGAATTTGGGTGTCAGCAACCGAGCGCGTCAGCTGCTTGTGTCAACGTCTCAACACAGAGGTCCCAATTGTCTTCTGCCCTGACATCGGTCTGCTGAAGGGGCCCGTGTTCATACGGGCGTCGCACGAAGACGGTGCGAAATCCTACTGCCCGTGCCGCCGCCAGATCGCTATTGTGCGCAGCGACCAGAGCAACCTGCTGAGGGGGGAAACCAACTGCTTCCGCTGTTTTAAGATAAGTTTCACTCTGAGGCTTGTAGCTTTTGGATATCTCGGCACCTACGATGACATCCCACGGCAGACCGCCGAAGCGGGCAAGTGCGAGCATCGCGGAAATATTCCCATTTGAAAGTGGACCGATTGGGAACTTTCGCTTAAGTCGGGTTAACCCTTCAATTGCGTCCGGCCATGGATCGAGGCGGTGCCAAGCCGTATTGAGATCGCGCAATTCGGCATCGACGATACTATCGAGGTCGACGCCATTGTTTTCCAGGACTTTCTCCAGATTTTCACGGTGAAGGATATCGAGCTTCACCCAGTTCCGTTCGCCTGAACGTACCTTCTCCATGGAAGGCTCATACAATGCGCGCCATTGATCAGCAAAATCCAACGGATCGACGGCCATTCTGTGGCGTTTCAAAAACGGTTCGGCCTCTCTTGCTACACCGTTGCGCCAGTCAACGACCGTTCCAAAAGTATCGAAACCCAGGAACCCTACGGGGCTGAAATCATGTGGCATTGTCGTTCTTTCAGAAAGATTGTTTAGCGCTGAATATCGGCACGTAACGACAACTATTCAAATTAATGATTGCGCTCTTATTCATTCACAAATACGATTAATCTATGCAATCCGCGGCCGCCTTCGACCTTCAACTCATTCGCACCTTCGTCACGGTGGCGGACCATGTCAGCTTCACGGCTGCTGCTGATGCCCTGAATCAAACCCAGTCAACGATCAGCCAGCAAATCAAGCGTTTGGAGACACGTGTCGGAAAACCGTTGTTCGAACGCAGTACACGGGTTGTTGTGCTAACTTACGAAGGAACAATACTTCTCGACTACTCCAGAAGTATGCTGAGAATTTCAGACGAGGCTTACCACAAGCTCAACGCGCCGGAGCTTTCTGGTAAACTCCGCATCGCAGCGTGTGATGACCTTACTACTTATTGGCTTCCGCAGGCCCTTAAACGATTCCGACGTATGCACTCGAATGTTCGATTGGAGGTTCACGTGGGCTTGACCGACCCGATGGTTGCCATGATGCAAGATCAACGGCTTGATCTCGTACTCGGCAAGCAGATGGTGGGGGCAGCGCAAGGTGAGGTTTTAGCGACAGAGCAACTTGTCTGGGCAGGCGATATCAGTACCCTCGAAGGGGTGACTGATCCAATCCCCTTGGCATTGTTCCCGGATGGATGTGTTTATCGTCGAGCCGCGACAGAGGCTTTGGCTCAGGCAGAACGCTCATGGGATGTTGTGTGCACAAGCCCCAGCCTTGCTGGTCTCCAAGCAGCTGTGGACGCAGGAATTGCGATTACGCCAATGGTGGATAAATTCATTGATGATATGCAGGTTGTTGGTCGTCATGTCTTGCCTGACCTGCCCAAGGTCGAATTGGCACTATTTACGCCCATCAACAGAAAGCTCAGCCCTCAAGCCACGCTGTTCTGTGAACTTTTACGCCAAATATCGATGACACCATTTAATCTGGTTTGCAGTAGTTGAAGATTGATGAATGATTTCTCAGGCAGGACGTGAATGTGCAGCAGGAATACACGAGCCTCGTCCGATGCCTGAGATTTTGTATACGATTAGGTCATGTGGATTGAAGCGAGCTAGCTGTCAGGTTGTCAGGTTGTCAGGTTGTCAGGTTGTCAGGTTGTCAGGTTGTCAGGTGGCATTGGTTCATTACTCTGGACTTGGCAATGGGCCGGGGTTGGATCAGGCCCCAGTTTTGTCAATCAACTCCACCGCTCGCACATTGTTGCTAACCGTGCGGGCTTGCTTCCTGATCACTGCGGCCAAGCCCGTCGACGATCTCCGGCCGATGAGAAAGCCCCCAGTCCGCCATCGATTGCATGACCGGCCGTAGCGTATCGCCTAGATCGGTTAGACGATACTCGGTCTTCGGTGGGACAACAGGATATTCCTTACGGGACAGCAGTCCCCATTCCTCCAGTTGGCGCAGTTCTTTTGTCAGCATCCGGTCGCTTATCGGCGGACAGGCTCTGCGTATCGCAGAGAACCTTAGCGGTTGGTTCCGAATAAGTGACCACACGATACGAGCTTTCCATCGCCCGCTGAGGATCTTCGACGTAAACGCCACAGGACATGGGGTCGTGAGTTGCATGGCACTTACACTAACAAAAAGATCCGCACTTGTGAAAGGTTAGTGTTTCTATTTTGATCGTGCCCGCAGTCTATTCAGACTGGATCGAGCACAGGAGACCCCGAAGATGAAGGCCATTTGCGTCACGGAAAATCGTCAGCTTGAGGTGCGCGAGGTCCCCACTCCTGCCTTTGTTCCGAGCGGACATATTATGGTGGACATTGTTGCTTCCGCCATTAACCATGGGGACAAGGCGCTCCTTGCAAGGCCGACGATCACCAAGGGGTTGAACACCAGTCTTTATGAAATCTGGGGCGCTTCTGCGTCAGGCAAAGTATGCGCGATTGGCGAAGATGTCCCGACGGCGTTCGCTGGTAGGAATGTGGCACTCTATCGTTCGTTGACGCCGAGCCCGCATACTGTCGGATTATGGTCTGGGAAAGCCATCTTACCTTATACCAGCGCTCTTATTCTGCCCGAATGCGTTGCAGTCGAGGATTATTCTGGTTCTCTTGTCAATGCGATGACCGCATACGCGTTTGTGGAAGAGATGTTGAGCGAAGGACACACAGGCCTGATCGTGACGGCAGGCGCGTCAGCGAGTGGCCTCGCCATAACGGCGATAGCTCGAAAAAAGCATATACCGTTGATCGCTCTGGTACGCTCTGAACAGGCTGGCGAAGAACTTCGCGGATTGGGTATGGAGCATGTTCTTGTTACGGAATCGCACGACTTCGAAAATAAGTTGGCTACGCTTTCAAAGCAACTGAACACAACCGCTGTCTTCGATGGAGTTGGAGGAGAACTGATCAATCGGATCGCTCCACATCTGCCGATAAGCAGCACTATTTGGTGTTACGGCTTCCTTGGTGGCGTAGGTCTGATCTCGGTTCCATCTGTGCTCTTCGTCGCAAAAAAGCTTACGATGAAGGGATTCAGTAATTTCAACAGCGCGACTGTCAGGGACATCCACAAGCTTCGCGCCGCGCTAACGTCTCTCGAAGAGATCATCGCCGACCCGATGTTCAGGACACGGCAGGGAATGAAATTCAGCTTCGATCAAATAGCTGAAGCTATGGCGTATGAGGCCGAACCCGGAGCGAAGGCCATTCTTTCACCGACAGCCTGATTGGCGCCATCTGTGGGAGATGGCACATACAACAGACGATATTGGTCAATCGGGTCTGAATGGTGGCGAGGCAGACGGCGGAAAAGAAGATGGTCGAGCATCTGTTGTATCGATGCCATCTTTCTGTCTCGCCATTTTCGGATTCATCATGAATTACTCATAAGTGAATTGTGATTTGTTTTCTTCAGAAGTGGCTCATACATGAAGCGTTCTTTCATTGCCGAGGTAAACATCCGAACGTTAACGGACTGACGCTCTCTAGCCGGGAAGAGGATGGCTACGGGAAGTATGGAGGTAGCAGTATCTGAAAGAACTCTGCGAAGATAACCTTTTCTTACCAGGTCGTCAGTCTGGTACGAGAGTGCGCTTGCGATACCAAGACCGTCTATGGCGGCTGACAGCGCGGCGTCGACGCTGTTTACAGAAAGTCGGGGGGAAATTCTTATTGAAAGATTATTTTTTCCGCCCAAACGCCATTCCGAATGTCCGGTCGCATATTCATCGACGTCGATAAGGCTGTGCGTCACGAGATCCTTAAAGGTTTTTGGCTCCCCACAACGCTCGATATATGAATTGCTGGCGACGAATACTTTTTGAACTTCACCAATTTTCTTCATCTTTAAGGCGCTATTCTGCGGTGGGGCGATCCGTATGGCGAGATCAATGCCTTCTTCCACAAGATGAACGACCCGGTCTGTCAAAAAGAGTCGTATGGTTAATTTTGGCCAGATTTTTAAAAGGTCCGTGACAACGGGCAGTACGTGTAACCGGCCAAAAATAACCGGTGCCGTAATCGATAATACCCCCTGCGGCTCTATCCCGGCGCCTTTTGCAACTGCGACTGCATCATCGAGATCAAAAATTGCAGTTCGGCACCGAACCAGAAATTCCGCGCCTTCCGTCGTCAGGTGAACGGACCGTGTTGTGCGGTTAAACAGGGAGACCCCGAGATCGGATTCGAGAGTCTTCACTGTGCGGGTTACTGTGGTTGCGGAAAGGCCCAGCTTACGGGCGGCCCCTACAAAGCTCGCCTCATCGCCGACCGCCATAAAAACCCGTAACGTCTGAAGGTCGATCAGGTGCCCCTCCTGCGATAAAGCAGATTACATACACAAATCGCAATAATGAAGTGCATATTTGAACGATTATCGTAAGGCAGACTTTATGAGAAGACAATGGACCTGTTCTGTCTGTCCTTTCGGGAGCTTTCCATGAAACTGTATTATCATCCCCTTTCGGGTCATGCACATCGGGCGCACCTCTTTCTTTCTCTTGCTGGCCTGCCTCATGAGCTGAAATTTGTCGATCTGGGTTCAGGTGAGCAAAAAACGCCTGAATTTTTGAAGCTGAACGCTTTTGGGGAAATACCCGTGCTGGATGATGAGGGGATCATCATCTCAGATTCCAACGCCATCCTTGTTTACGCGGCCCGGAAGATCGGTCCGTCTCACTGGTTGCCCGAGGACCGAGTGACGGAGGCCGAAATTCAACGCTGGCTATCGGTAGCCGCTGGGAAAATTGCCTATGGATGCTGCGCCGCACGCCTGGTGACCGTCTTCAAAGCCCATTTCGATACGGCTGAGGTAATTCAGCGCGCCCACGACACGCTCAAGGTGATCGAGCAAAC
Source organism: Gluconobacter sp. Dm-44 (assembly GCF_018256175.1). NCBI lineage: Bacteria > Pseudomonadati > Pseudomonadota > Alphaproteobacteria > Acetobacterales > Acetobacteraceae > Gluconobacter > Gluconobacter sp. Dm-44. Next base: position 9,348 of record NZ_JAERLZ010000023.1, read on the forward strand.
TCTGCAAGACAGAAGCTGGATTGCTGGCACGCAGAAACCTACGATCGCGGATGCCGCGCTCTACAGTTATGTTGCGAGAGCGCCTGAAGGAAATGTCGATCTGTCGGGATACGGCGCGATTGCCGTATGGCTACGGCGTGTGGAAGATTTGCGAGGATTTGTTCCGTTTCAGAAGACTGCGGCAGGTCTGGAAAAGGGAAATGGACAATGAATTTCGATCGTCTGGCCTTCGATCACGTTGGTATTCGCGTAACGGATCTTGATGTCTCCGAAAGATTTTATGCGAAATTCGGCTTCATCCGCGATCCGGAAGAGTTCGCCCCGGCTGTGAGAGCTTGTGGCCTGAAGCACTCGTCGGGCCTTCGCATTCATCTGATTTTCAACGGTGTTCCAGACCCGCAAGGGAACGTTCTTATGGACGTTCCCGTCAAACGACCGGGCTATACACACGCGGCGTTCATTGTTGAAAGCATGAGAGATCTTGTGCATTGGCTGGAGCAGGAGCGCATCACGATCACAGAGGGGCCTGTCCAGATGGGCCACGACAGACGTATCGTCTGCTTCATACGTGATCCGGACGGAAATGTTCTGGAGTTCAATGAAATTCTTGGGTGATGTAGGGTGGGAGCCGAGAAGGATTGCCAACCGGCGTTCCTGGGTGAAAACCAGAGGGTGGCAGAGGCAAGAGCGGATAGTCTATGACGCCGAGCGGAACACGATCACCCTTAAGCAGCTTCCCAACGAGTTGGTGCAGCAGTTGCGTGAGCAGGGGCTCTGCAATGCCTGACGTCGGCTTTGCCGATCTGGTTCTCCTCTACCGCAACATCGCCTTCGACGGTTTTGGCGGGGGTACCGTCCATGTTGCAGATGACGACGTGACCGCGACGATCCGCAAGGTGGAGACCGACGAGGCGACGTACGATCTCACGCAGATCAGCCTAGTCGAGTCCGGCTCGTTTGATGTGGGTGACGACTTGCGCGTGAACGTCGGGCAGCCGTGCAGCAGCTTAGGAGTGCTCGCCGCCGACTTCGACGCGCTCTTCCGCATGCCGGGGGCAGCTTTTGCTGAGCCGCAGGACTCCTATGTCATCGATCCCGGCTACGCTCGTAATGACGAGCCCATGCCCGACATCCTAGGGCGCTACCGGGCGCTACTCGGGGTTGTCGACACCCTGCGCGAGGCGGCCAGTTATGTCGATCTGACCGCCCGCGAACTCGTGTTCATCAGCGACGAGAAGATCGTGATCCCGGTTTTATTCCTAGCCGCCGACCTGCCCGATAGTCTGCAGGCGAACGCGGCCCGGCTAAAGCGTGTATTCGAAGATCCACTCCACGGCGACGAGAAGACCGATCTGCTCTCTGCGGCCGTGGTCGAAATCACACGTGGTACGAAGAGAGCGGAACGATTCCGTCATCTCGTCGCGAACCTCGAATGGATTTGCGACGAGATCGAGAAGGGCTACCGACTCTTTGTCTCCAGCTTCTCCTATTCCAAAATCAGGAAGGAGATCAGGGGGCAGAAGGCAAGGCTCGAGAGTGACTATTCAGCCGTTCGTGACGACTTCGTAGGCACGTTCGATGATCTCGAAAAGCGGATCACATGGCACCGCTGGGTGCTCCGGTTCGTCCTGGCGCTGGCTCTGCTCGGATCGACAGGCGCCACGTGGGCGTGGCTCATGCTTACGCCCACCACCTCAACTGCGTGCTTCATCGGCGGGTGATCCGGAGGAGACCGCCTTAATCACCGGCATAATTTCTGTAGTCGCCTTGAGAACCTTGCCTTTCTCCGCACGAGCCATGACGCCGACGAGCGTCCGAGGTCGCTCCCTGCCAGATGCTGTCGCCCGCTGCGGCTCTTGGCAATGAAGGGTATGTCTCAAATTCGGCCTATTGAGGCTCGTCGAAAAATGTCGGCTTTCGGGCAACCGTCATAACCGCTTGGATGTCTGATATGAGGCGTAAGCAGTCAGTTTTAACGCTCCTCACTTGATGGCCCTGTCCTTCGACAGCCCTCTGACTACCAGCACAAGGGCTACACGTTCGTGAGGTGATCCGACGGTCGGCAAACCACCATCAAGCGCCAAGGTGGCGATGCCGTGAACAGCGGACCAGCAAGCGAGTGTTGCTGCCTCCAGATTGTCGGGAGCGATTTGCTGAACCCGTCGGACCATAACGCCGTACGCGTTGTCTTCCGCAGGCGGTGGCCGTCCATCATGGCCAGCGAACATCAGACGGAAAAGCTTGGGGTGACGTCGCGCAAAAGCAATATAGGCCTCGCCCTGTGCGAGCAGGGCTTCCGTCGCACTTGGCTGCTGGTCTGCTGCCAGCAACTCTCTGCGGAGAGTCTCAAACCCTTGCAGAGCCACGGCAGCCAAAAGGGCGTCCTTGTCCCGGAAATGTCTGTAGGGCGCCATCGCTGAAACGCCGGCATCGCGGGCTACTGCTCGCAGGCCGATGGCTTCACCTCGTTCAAGAGTTGCCAGAGCTGCGGCAACAAGGCGCGCGCGCAAATCGGTGGAAATGGAGTCAATCATGTTTACGGTGTACACTTGCCCAGCTATGCTTACGTTGTAAACTCTATGGAGCTGCGTCATGCAAGCCGCAATCAACCGCCAATCTGTTGACCTTTCTGCATACCCTGATCTTGTGATGATCATGCTCGGCTTCCAGGTGCGGGGCTGGCGCGGCCTGCTTGCCATGCGACGGATCGGGCAAGGATTGGCACAGATTAAACGTAATCGCCCCGATGGCCTGCTCGCCGATGAGGGGCTGATGTTTGGTCTGACGCATATCGGCTTTCGCCAGTACTGGCAGGATATGGATGCGCTGGAGCGCTTTACACGCAGTGAGCCACATGCGGACTGGTGGCGTCGTATGCGTGAGATGTCGGCAGGTGCAGGATTCTGGCATGAAACCTACCATGCCCGTGGAGGTGTTGAGGCCGTATATGTCGCGATGGATCAGCCGGTCGGCCTGCAACATTTCGCTCCCGGACGAAAGCCGGTAGGCCCTCTCATGTCGGCACGCTTCCGCATACAAGGAGGCAAGTAGCAACGGAATAGAGAGAACCCACTAGGATTTGCACGACGCAAGTCTATCGAATGAGAACGACCTTAACTCCGATTGCGTCCGCAATTTCAGCCCATGCCCGATCGGCCGTGACCGCGGGGAGACCCATTTTTTTGGCTAGCGCCAGACAGGCGCGGTCTCCGTGACTGAGACCAACGCGCCTGGTCGCGTCACGCATCAATCCGGCCGTTAGAGCCAGGTTGTGATCAAGAGGCCGCACGTCGAGGCGTAGAGCCGCGATCAGTTCGGATATTCCTTCGGCCGGGACGCCTTTATCAACAGCTTTAGAAACAATCTCCTGCAGGTTGATCGCGGAGATGGCTGCATCGCGCAGCCAGTAACGAGCTTCTTCAGCTCCTGTTTCTTCGTTCAGGTCCGCAAAGACAGCGGATGTGTCGATGACGCAAATCGGCATCAGCGCTTCGCCTCATCGTCATGGTTATCAAGCGCATTTTCAGCGCGTCGCTCAGCAATGACTTCGTCGGCAATCGAGGTGCCGGCCGGGACATATTTTCGGAACAGTGCTCTCGCCCGATCAAGCGAGGCATCAGGCGTCATTAAGCGAACCTGCCCATCTACGATCTCCGCCATAAGCTGGCCGCCTTTTTCGACGCCGAGCGACTTACGCAAGCCAACCGGCAGAACAAGTCGACCATTCGGCATAACGTTGACACGAATCATGTAACTGATCTCCTGCTCAAAAAGGCTGCAACCTTGTTCTGGGTCATTTTCTAATTTTAGGTCATTTTTATTGTTTGTGCCATAGCATTCGGGTGTCCGAAAACGATCATTTTCGGACAGAGGTAGAACAATATGTCTGAAAATTACCCTTACAGGCTTCCGGACAAAGTTCACCTTCCGGACATCCTATTTAGACGGCAGCAAAATTTGCTCTCCTCCGTTTGATCCGATGCTGATTAGAAATCATAGACGGGCTATGCTTCTGAACTGTCGGTATAGTCCGAGCCACTAAAAGTGGTCGACCTTGCCAACGTCGTCTACAGCATGCGGTGCTTTCTATTCTTGGAAGACATCAGCGCTGCCGCTTAGCAAGCCAGAGCGTGAAATTCCCGATCTGCTCAAAACACAGATCGAACGCCCTAGAAATCGCCAATAGTCTAATCTTGCGAGGCAGCCGTACTAATCAACAGTTCTTCGGTCCCTCGAATTGTCTCTTCCAGCACTCGTGAGCGGTTGTCACAATTTTTCTAAGAATTGCCTGTGAATAGTGGACGCCTGGTAGCGTCGACATGCTTATGGGGCATGCGGGAACTCTAGCGACACTTTTTGGCTACCGAATTTGCGTAGGCTTTTGTGTTTTCGGAGATACTGGCGGTTTTGAAGGGTATAAGGTCAGGCCTGTTGATGTTACGTCAGCTTTAGCATCCGGATAAACAGCTTGAGCCAATTTCAAATTATCGATGAACTTTGTTTTAAAATGGCCCATGCGAACAACTCCAGTTCCGAATTGAGCTTTAATGGCAAGCCAAGATATAGGAGTAGGGCGTTGGAGAACATGTAGCCGATAAGCCAACCAGCAGTAAATATCGAGGGCTTGCGAGTGCCCATTTAAAGATCTGATCGCAGCTTCTTCAATTGGAACAGGATGCCGAATAAGTTGTTCAAAAAATACTTCTGATAATTTTACGCGTTCTAAAAATTGTGTTTTGTTTTGCTGATTATCTTCGAAAAACATTGCTGTATCGACAATGTTCTGATTGATGAGGCCGCTAGAGTTCCCACCATGAAATTCGAAATTAATTCGGCATCTTGAGATTCGTTCGGCTTGTTCTCTAACGTCCGCGATGGATTTTCCGCCCTGTGGAATGCCCATTCGCTTTAGCCAATCTCTTAGACTACGACCTAACTCGACCTCTCGGTTGTTAGTTTTCAAGGCTTCAGTCTGTAGATACAGCATGATTAGACGAGCCTTGGATCCGTATGGAACTCCAACGTAAACTGGTTGGCCTGACGGTGATGCCTTCCGACCAGGTTCTACAACCATTGTCACTCTGTCAGTCGTAACTTGCCATGCAGCGTCATCAGAGAGTCTTTTATGCGGCAAACCTACATGAGTAAAACCGCTGTAGAGAAAGCCGATCGAGCTTTCTTCCATCGCCATATATTCCGAAGCGATTTTGATGACGCGACGGTCATAATCGAAGGACAGAGCGCCTTGGCGGCCTTCGTTCTCGATAAGGTCATGGATAGTTCCCATGACGTGACTTTTACACCGTTGAGGCAGTTTGTCTCCGGGAACTTTAGCGACACCTTTGCTACTAGAAAAAGATATTAGGAATTAGATATTAGTATGTGCCGCTAAAGTTCTCGGGATAAGGCTTTTTTCTGGAGTCTTGGGTCGCCAGAGTTCCCAGATTCAGCCGCTAGAGTTCTCAAATTGTCGCTAGAGTCCTCAATGGTCGCTAAAGTTCTCGGGAACGAATGTGTCGCTAGAGTCCCCATACTGGTTGTCAAAGCGGGAACTTTGGCGACATTCTAAGCGACTCGAAGTAGTGAATTTTCGGACGAGAGGCCAAAGAGGAATTCGATTCCTCTAAGAGAGAGATATCAAGTAAACCTATTAATTAACAAAAACTTATTAGTATATAGATACCCTAAGTTCTAATTTAGAAATTATAATCTCGCTCGAAGGCTGGTGTTGTTGGAGGTATACTTCTCCTCGTTTATCAAGCTCCAAAATCGTCGAAAAATGTATGGCCCACGTAATCTTGCGTTGCATCAGGTTCGGAGGACTTTCTTCTGCAGAAATTTCCTTCACGCAGTCGACAAGGTTCCAAACATTTCTCCCGCTTTTCTTCACCTTAGCTTGCCACCATGTTACGGCATCCTTAACCGAGAAAGGGGATACAAAAGAGGGTTGGAAGATCTTCTCTGGAGGCCGCAGCTTTGCCCGTCTACGGGACATTGATAAAAGCGCGTCCAGCAGATCCCGGGTGAGGATTGAAGACACTGTCTCAGCAGTAGAGGACGAGGGGGATTGTCTCCCGCGACCAAAAACACTGTCGCCGAGCACAGGCCGAGTTTCAAAGCGCTCCACGGCTCGCAAAAGCATGTCTTTTCGAAGCAGGACCCGTTGGATCTGCTCGGCTGCTGAGTGGGCGGCAAGGTGCTCTTCAGTATCCTCTCGAAGTAGAAGAGCTGAGCGCATTTGAAGAAGGGTTGCTGCCAGAACAAGATCGTTGGCAGTCTGCTCAAGCGGACGGGTGTCGAGCTGCTCTTCCACACAGATCAGAAACTGGTCGATGAGGTCAAGCAGCGGCAGGGTCCGAAGATCAAGCGCGCGACGGCGTACGGCCTGTAACAACGCGTCCAGCGGACCCTGCCAGACGCCAACCTCCAGAAGGATTTCATCAGACATCGTAAAGTGGGCGGATGGAAAAGCTGAGGTCGGGCCATTGGACTGCAATGGCCTGAAGAGCCGCCCAGGGCGTCCAGTCTGCCGACCAGAAAGAAACACTCCAGCGAGTGGAACTTCTCTTCGGATGCCCAGATATTTCTTCAACCTGCTGTAGTGGTCGTGAGGTTCCCCAGTGTTTCCACAACCACGCTTGTGTCGCGGGGGCGGTGGGGCCGAGAGAGAGAAGATCCAGAGGCAGCGGGCAGAGGGCGTTGAGGTCAAACGGGACGGCGCCGGTTCCTGCTTCCCGGGCAAGAAATCCCTTTTGGCTTTGAACAATCTGATCGATCAAAGCGGTCGTCCGGACGTCCCCGACGAGAAAGATCCCTCTCAGATCTTCGGGGTTGGTGACATCTGGCCCCCAGGAGAGACGGCCAGTCCCCGCTGCCGCCGCCCGGAACCGGGCCAACCCGGCTTCCGGTCCTGTGACAGTCAAGACATGCGCCAGCCAGTCTGGCTGGGGATTGAAAAGGGGCGGAGAGGGAAGGGTCTGCGGTTCTGCGAGCCCTGACCCCGAGATTGAAAACGCCGTGCCGCTCGCGGGTGGTTTGGGGGCATGGCGAGGAAACGGCGGACGGGTGGGAAGACGAAACCCGGCATCTGGTTCCTCATGCTCCGTCAGGGTCTGCTCACTGTAGCGGTGAGCAATCGGCCGCGCTTCGAGCTCCAGCCGATAAGCTTCCAGGCGTGCGACCGTGGCATCAACATCTGCGATGATCTCAGCAGTCGTTTGGGGCACGACTTACAGATCCAGAAGATGGGCGGGAGAGTCCAGATCAAGGCGGGCTCGACGGACATAGCGGCGCATGCTGCGCAGGTCGCGGTGGCGGGTGTGTGCCATGATCTGCTCGTCACGGGCATTGGCCCGGAAAGCTTCGGTGACAAAGCCGGCGCGCAGCCCATGCGGGCTGAGGCGTTCTCCGGAAGGAACCTTCAGCCCGGCCGCCCTGGCACGGCGCAGCAGGATCTGACGAACAGCATCCGGATGCAGGGCATCACGTCCGACCTGCTCCCAGCGATTGATGGATCGGAAGAGAGGACCATCCGTAATCTCGGCTTTCTTCAGCCAGCGCTCCAGAGCCAGAACCGGGCAGGTTTCGCGATGCTTACCCCGGGGAAGGAAAACCTCTTCACCGCGATGCTCGGGGTCGGTCTTGCTGCGGGCGATGTGGAGCTTCAATCCTGTGCCGACGATCCTGACGGTCTCTGTTGTGAAGGCAACTAGCTCTGAACGACGCAGCGCACCCGCAAAGCCGATCAGCAGAAGAGCCCGGTCGCGCAGATCCGCCAGCGTTTCAACGGTTTTGCTCTGTTCGGGTGCGACGAGTTTGCGGAGTTCCTGGGACGTGAGGGCAGCGGCCTGTTTCTGCGGCGTGCCATAGAGACGCCCTGCCGCGCGCAGGGTGGTACGAATGGCGGCGTGACCCGAACTCCACTCCAGTCCCCGCATGCGATGCTGATAGCCGATGGCAGCCAGGCGACGGTTGAGGGCCGAGCGGCTGAAACGCGGTGCCAGACTGTGGAGCCAGGCCGCAACGACGGGAGGAGCGGCCGGGAGAGGAGACGTTCCATGTTCGTCGCACCAGTGACAGAAGGCCTGCCAGTCATGGGCATACGCTCGCAGGGTTTCGGGTGCATAGGCCGCGGTCCGGGCACTGTCTTTTGCTGCGTCCAAGGCACTCTGCAGAGCAGGGGAGGGCGCTTCGGAGAGATGCTCTGCGGGATCTGTCGGGACTGTCATGCCGGTGATCTTCCCTCTGAAATATCCAATGAGTCTGCCGTAGGACAACAATTAAGGCAACTATATTTTAACACGCGGTAAGAGAACATTACCACGTGTTATAATGATAAAAAACAGTCTCAAAAGCCCCGTAGAACAAGCCCAAAAAGGCCTAAAGCGGGCCTCTCAGGCCTTCGAGCAGCGGATCCAGTTCGGCCAGGGACCGCAGGCCGTAGGTCACCAGGAAGGTTTCGGTCGTGCCCCAGAGCTGGGGCTGACCCGGAATGGGTTTCCGGCCAACGCTGCGAATGAGCCCCTTCTCCTGCAGCAGGGTGAGGATCTTCTGAGGGAGGGCGGCATCCCGGAAGCTTTCGATCTCGGGCCGCGTGACGGGCTGACGTGCGGCAATCAGCAGCAGTACTTCGAGCACCGCGCGAGGCAGGCGTTCCGACGGCTTTTCCAGCACCGCTTTCAGGGGTTCTGCGAGATCGGGTGCGGTTCGGAACATCCAGCCGTTTCCGACCGCGACCAGCTCAAATCCCATCCCCTTGGTGCGTCTGGTCACCTCACTCAGGATTTGGGCGATCTCCACGTCCTCTCCCAAGGCACGTACCAGTGTCGTCCGGGACACAGGACCGCTGCTCTGGAAGAGAAGGGCTTCGGTCAGACGGACGGGATCGGGGGAGGGAGACGTCATGACCAGAAGCATATGGTCGTTTCGGGGACGGCGGCCAGAGCCGGGACATATCGTTGATGGATTTGCTCCAGAATTTCGGAGAACAAGGCTCACCAGAGCTCTCTGTCAGGTCGCGAGGATGTGCTAAAAAACCGGAATGCCGATCCGACCGGAACTGAAAGCGCTGTATCCTCTCAACTGGCCTGAACTGAGCTGGCAAGTGAGGTTCGAGCGGGCAGGGGGCGTGTGCCAACGCTGCGGCCGCCCGCATGGGCATCGTCTTCAGGTACTGCCAGGGGGCCGGTGGAAGCATCCTGACACAGGACACTGGTTCAATGGCCGGGGCAGACGGGTGGGACCTCCCGACCTGATCGAGCATTTGGAAATGCGACAGACGAAAGTGTCCCTAGCCGCGGCTCATCTGAATCACGACCCCACTAGCAACCGATTACGCAATCTTCGGGCGTTGTGCCAGCGCTGTCATCTGCTGCACGACCGCAGCTATCATCTGGCGCAACGTCGGCTCACCTTTCGGCGGCGCATGGCGCTCGGGGATCTGTTCGAAGGGCCCTATCGGATTGGAATGAATCTTAAGGAGTATGAAACACACTATGGTTAATCTTCTGCAGAGGAAGGGGGGAGGTCTGATCTTGGCGGAAAAAGATAAAAAGCTGTCGTATATTTCGATGTTCGTTATGGACGTTGGTTTCAGAAGTAGGGACGGAAGATAGTCCAATTTAAAGCTGAACGAATGTTGTTGGTATCAGATCAATTTATGGATATACGTTCAGGATATCCCACATGGAGGATGCCATGCTTGCCCGCACAACTCTCTTTCTTTCCAATCGTTCTCAGGCTGTACGGCTTCCCAAAGCTGTTGCCTTTGACCTTAGTCTGAAGGAGGTCGTGATCATTCCCGATGGCGTACGACGCATTATTGCGCCCGCGCATGCCGCATGGGATGATTTTTTTTCGTCCTCCGGCACTGAGTTACCCGCACGCAATCAACCTGCAATGCAGGAACGCGAAAGCTTTTGATGCTACGTTATCTGCTGGATACAAATTTTTGTATTCGCGTCTTGCGTGACCGTCCAAAGGGCTTACGCGAGCGTTTCAACGATAACGCCGAGGCCCTCTGTATTTCAGATGTTGTGTTGTACGAACTCCTCTATGGGGCAGAAAAATCTCAAAATCCGGTAAGAATCCGACGTGAGGTAGAGCATTTTGCCGCGCGTTTGTCTGTTTTGCCATTTGACGATGATGCGGCAGCACATACAGCAGAAATCAGGGCTGATCTGGAAGCCCGTGGGTGTGTTATCGGACCGTACGACTTAATGATTGCTGGGCATGCTCGGAGCAAAGGGCTGGTCGTTGTAACCGGAAACCTACGAGAATTTACCCGGGTAAATGGATTGCGTTCTGAAGATTGGACGCCGGATTAACGAGAGAAGGAGGCTTTGTTGCGCAAATGCTGACGACGGGATTTATGCGCTGAGTATTGCCTAGGCTCAGGACACATAGCCAGAAAAAGACGGTCGGGCATCTGTCATGGCATGTTGCGACCCGTCTCCAGTCTTTGAGCCTGCCGAACATAATTTCGATACAGTTGCGTCTTCTGTATTTCCGTTTGTCGTATTCGACCGGTTTTCCACGAGATTTTCGGCCAAGAATACAGGGTTTGATCCCTTTCTCCTCCAGGGCGTCCCTAAACCAGTCAGCGTCATAGCCCCGATCTGCCAGAATCCATTCGGCTAATGGAAGACCGTCCAGAAGGGCTGCTGCCCCGGTGTAATCACTGATCTGCTGTCATGAAGAAGTCGAGCGGACGTCCGTTCCGGTCGGTGACGGCATGCAGCTTCGTATTCATCCCGCCTTTGGTCCGCCCGATCAGATGGTCTGGGTCGCCTTTTTTAACCGCAGGCTTGACGCCGTGCGATGGACCTTGAGATAGGTCGCATCAATCATGACCGTCTGTGGAATCTTCAGAGGGACTTTTTCAACACAATCGGGGGCAAGCGGAGTGTCCGCTCCTCATCGGAAATACTGCGAAGCTGACATAACGGTCACTTCCAGCGCAGATTACTTCGGTAATGATAATGAGGTCGGTGCCTCTTTATAAATTCGACCTCCTCACATGTATTTGCGTTGGCAATATCGGCGTAAAGGGCTGCTTCACAAGCCGCGAACAGGGTTTTGGCGATCGATTTTCAGCCCTGCCCCAAAGCCTGGGCGCCATTCTTGCCGGTGATTTCGATGCTCGCTTCGAACGAAGGCAGGCCGCGTTTTTCCGCGGCCTGCCATCTCCCGGCTGACGCCAATACGCCGCCAGGTAGATTGCCGGACGATTTTTCCGTCGGCCCCTATCATCAGACGGGTGTCGTTTGATGATCAGGGCGCTTGCAGGTTACGTCAAAGAGGACAGGCTTTCAGCGAGCGCTGCCCAACCGTCCTGGACCGGGGAAAGAACCGCTGCAAAGGTCGCGTCATCAAGAGGAGCATTTTCTCGGATGATAGCGTCTGAAAAGGTAATCGCGGGCATCGGAGAGACGGGTCTCATTTTAAGTCCCTCCGCTACCTGATGCAGTTGCGCCGCGCACTTCCCGCCGCCATGACCGCCATAGGTGACGATCATCAAGGGTTTTCCTTTCCA
>NZ_JAERLZ010000024.1:0-20120 GCF_018256175.1 Gluconobacter sp. Dm-44
GGTCCGTTTTGACGTCTCGCGGGAGGCGCGCGGGGGATGGGGGCGCGGTAATCTTTGGCGGATCTACGAGTGCCGGATCGGGGATGGACTGTGTCTGCTGTGGGCCGGGTGGAACATCCGTAGGCGGTGTCGGGATTGATACCGGTTCAGGAACCATGTCGATGGCAATCGCGGCAGGGGGCGGCGCGGGAACGGCCATAACCGGCGGCGGCAGCCGCATAACGTACCACAGAGTGCCGCCACTGATCGCAAGAACAGCCAGACAGGACATCCCCCAGCGGAGCGCGTCTTCGCGATGTTTCAGTCGGAACTGGTCTCGTTGCCATCTGCTGAAAGAGAAAAGGTCCTCCGCGCGGCTTTCCAGTTCCCGCGTCAGCCCGGTCACCCTGATCACGGTGTGCCTCCCGGAAGGGCAGCAGGGCTTGACGCTGTTTCGCCCCCTTCTTCCTGTCCTTGCAGGTTGACGAGCGCCACCTTGAGGTAGCCCGCCGAACGAAGTCTGTTCATCACCCCCATCAGCGTCCCGTAATCAACCGTCTTGTCTGCGCGCAGGAAGATGCGTTCGTCGTGATTTCCTTTTGTCGCCCGTTCCATCGCCGGGCCCAGTCCGCTGGTTTCCAGAGAGTCTTCTCCCAGAGCCAGAGTGTGATCCGCCTTGATCGTCAGGAATACGGGGTCCTCAGGTCGAGGTGTGGGTTTTTCGCTGGAGGACGGCAGGTCTACCGGCACATTCACGGTGGTCAGAGGGGCGGTCACCATGAAAATCACGAGGAGCACCAGCATCACATCTATGAACGGCGTGACGTTGACTTCACTGGCTTCGTGCGGGCTTTCGTCAGCGTGGCGGATGCGGATCATACGGTTTACTCCGCAGCAAGGGAGCGCGCCTCCCGCGAGACGTCAAAACGGACCACCTGTCCACTCCCGCCAGACGGCTGAATCCGGCTCAGGTCACGTGAGACCAGCCGCATGACAAGGGACGTCAGGTCTGCGACCTGCGCCCGGCAGGCAGCGGACTGCCGGGCCAGATGATTGTAGATGACGACAGCGGGAATGGCCGCAACCAGACCCAGCGCTGTCGCCAGAAGGGCTTCGGCGATGCCCGGAGCGACGACGGCGAGACTGGTGGCCTTGGTGGCGGCAATGCCTGTAAACGAGGTCATGATACCCCAGACCGTGCCGAAAAGCCCGACGAACGGTGCCGTGGCTCCAATGGTTGCCAGAAGCCCGGTTCCGCGCATGAGATGCCGGCCTTCGGCCGCTTCCAGCCGTTCGAGATGCAGGACGATCCGTTCTTTCAGGCCATCGCGATCATCAAGAATATCGTGTGAACGCCGACGTTCGGTTTCAGCCGCAAGAACCAGGACATGAGCGATGGATCTGTTGTCCCGTGTCCATTCCTCTCCCAGATCCAGCGTGTCCGCTTCAGCCAGAGCATTTTCCGCCCTCCGCAGCCTTTGGCGCACACGGAAGAATTCAACCGTTTTGGCGATGAAAACGGTCCATGTCAGCAGGCTGGCAAACGCCAGCAGACCCATCACGCACCGCACGACAGGACCAGCGTTGAGAAACATGTCCCAAGGGGAAAAGGACATCGAAGTGAGATCGGTCACAGGGGACCTCCTTTTGAAGACGGTCTGCTCCAGGCACGCCTCAGGCAGACAGTTATGACGGCCAGAGGCATGGACAGGCTGATCCATGAAACGGCGAGCCAGACGCCGTGCTGGCCCAGCAGCGCCGAGATAAGGCCGGACAGCGTGAGGGCTCCAAGCGATGCCGGCCATATCCAGATGGCAGTTGAGGACATGGAGGAGGAAAGGGCTTTAGCCTTCATCGCGCCGCATCCCCTGCATCGTGAGAAACGACGAGACCTGTATTGTCGTCGAATTCGTAGCCAAGAGTTCGCAGGCGCGTATCTGCGCTGACCCTGCGTTTTGCAGCCCACAGAACAAGCCCGCTGACCAGAACGCCGATCACCACGAGATCAAGAAGCGCCCAGAGAATGCGCAGCGGCATCCCGCCATAATCGCCGAAATGCAGAGGACGGGAAATTTCCAGAAAGCGGAGATACCAGGGCATGGGGTATGCGCCGGTCAGTTCCCCGGTTCGGGCGTCAACCAGCACCGGCGTGAAGAGACGTGCGCGTAGTGGCGTAGCCCCATGTGTCCAAAGAACGTAGTGAACCGGGCTGCCGAAGGAAGAGCCCGGAAAAGACAGTTCAGTGACCACATTCCCCGGAGCTGCTTTCGCCGCAGTTTCAAAAGCGGCCTGTACGGAAGAGAGATGGTTCTGAGCAGGGACTGCAAGATTGGCATAGGGTTTGAGAATCTGTCGGACATCCGTCACGCGCCACAGGCCGAACAGGGGTGTCTGAAGTTCGTTGATCAGTCCCGTAAATCCGACAACACTCGCCCAGACAAGTGTCGCTACTCCCAGCAGATTGTGCAGATCCAGCCAGGTGAGGCGCCGCGCACGATCCCGTCGGACGGTCCCGAACGGCAGGCGCTTCATGAATCGGCCATACAGAATGGTCCCTGACACAAGCGACGCAACGAAGATGCCGCCCATCAGTCCCAAAAACAGGCGTCCCGGCAGATAGGCGAACAGGCTGACATGCAACCGGCTGCACGTCCCCATAATGACGCCAGTCCAGGTCCGGGGCGGCGGTGGGGCATCTGCAGGTCGTGACTGCTTTAGGACTCTGGTGGTTCGGGCATCGAATTTGATCCAGTGTCCGGAATTCCGGTCCGGATATTTTTCGTCGTCTTTCAGGGCCTGCCAGCTTGGCGCCATGGACACCAGAACGGCGGGTTCATCATCATCGGGAGCGATGTCCGTGACAATCTGGCCCGGGAACAGGCTGTGTGCCTTTGCCACGATCGTATCCAGACTGGCATTGGGCGTTCCGGGAGGGAGTGTTTCGTAAGGAGGATCGTCGTCTCCGACAAAAGTGTCCCAGATCTGTTCGGAAAACAGAAGCGGCAGCCCGGTCAAACAAACGATCAGAAGGAACAGGGTACAGATCAGACTTGCCCATTTATGCACCAGAAACCAGCGGCGAAGGGTCCGGGTAGTCATGACCGGCTGACCGTATCCAGAACTCCGATGCATACCATACAATGATACTCATTCGCATCTTCATTCCATGAAAAGAGCCACCTCTGTGTCATCTGAACCTTCTCGCCTTATCCGATAGGGGGTCTGCAATTTCGAGCCCGACCGGGCTGTGATGTTCCCCTGTTCTTTCAGACGTTCGGGCAATGCATTTTTTCACAACTCAACATAAAAAATAACGTGGACGTGATATTGCGCTTCCCCAGACAGTCGTGAATGCGGACGGGAGGGGCGCAGTAGCCAGACATCTTGCGAAATGAAGATCTGTGTGTCATCAGAATTGCAAGTCGTTCTCAACTGCCGCCTGTCGGTCTGGCATCGGGAAGCTGTCTCTTGAAGTCTGAATCACTGCCTGTGGATCTGTATGAAACCCATCGCGCGGGGCTGCTGGCGTATGCCAGACGTCTCTCAGGAGACGGCGTGCTGGCTGAAGATATTGTCCATGATGCATGGCTGCTCTTTTCACGGCAGCCGAGTGGCAGTGTGTTGTCCCCGGTCAGCTATCTGCGGACCATTATTCGCAATCTCCTGCTGGGCCGTCTGCGTCGTGCCGGGATCGAACGTGTCAGTACGGCTGATTTTGACATGACTGTTGCCGGTATTGTTGACAATACGGTGTCTCCAGAGGAGACCGTGGCCACGCGGGAAATTGTCGTCAGGATCATGGACGCCATCGATGCGATGCCGGACCGGCAGGCTCAGGCGATCCGCATGTATCATTTTGAGGGTATGAAACTGCGCGAGGTTGCCAAGGTTCTGGGAGTTTCCGTCCCTCTGGTTCATGCTCTGATTGCTGAAGGTATGGCAATCTGTAATAAAATCCGCAGGGAAGGGCAGTAAGCCGCGGTGTGCACTACGCTTTTCATGAAAAAGACGCGGCCTCGCGCATCCTTCAGGTATGATCTCTTAGTGCATGCGTTTTTGTCTCCGTCATGGCTGTGGAAGGCTGCGCCTGAGAAACTGTTGTTCGATGGGACCAGAACGGCTCATGGATAACTCTCACAACGCTGATAAGGCAGCATCTGGCTGGTATATTGCACTGCGCGAAGACAGTGATGATCCGGAACTGAGAAGTGCTTTTGAGGCGTGGCTGGCACAGGACCCGCAACATCGCCAGTCCTGGCAGGATATAAACGCTACAGCACGGGTCATGAAATCCGTTCCTGCCATGCAACGACGGAAAAGGCAACGCGGTGTCCGGTATGGCGGCTATGTTGCTGCAATGGGTATGGCTGCGGCAGCCTGTCTGGCGACCGTTCTGCTCGTGCCTGATCTGATGCTTCGGCTTCGGGCAGACTATTACGCGCCGCCCGGCATGACGCGCGACATCCGTCTGGCAGACGGCAGCAGGATCGTTCTCGCTCCGCGCACAGCGCTTGCGGTGCATGTCACGCCTCGGACACGCCAGATCGAACTGCTGCGGGGCGAGGCCTATTTCATTGTCAGACATGATGAAACCCGACCATTTTCGGTCAATGCCGGTCCCGTCACAACGACGGATATTGGAACGGAATTTGATGCGCGGACGGACGGGTCAAAGACGGAAGTCGTTGTAAAAGAAGGGGAAGTTCATGTTTCAGCACGGAGCGGGCTTCCTTTTGAAAAGGATCTTCGTGCTGGAAACTGGGCTGAAATAAGCCGAGCACGCGCTGCAACGGGTTACCAGAGTCCAGATACGATCGCGCTGTGGCGCACAGGGACGCTTGTTGCCCGGGACAATACCATAGGCGAGATGGTGGCAGCCCTTCAGCCCTGGATGCATGCACGCATTATGGTGATGCATGGAAGTCTGATGGAAAAGCGCGTGACAGGATCATACGATCTCCATCATCCAGAGGAATCGCTTGCGCTCATCGTGAGGCCTTACGGTGGAGAAATAGCCTCTTTTTCTCCGTGGCTTGCAGTCGTGTCGGGGCATTGAGTCCGATGGGCTTTTTATATCGAACAAAATAATATTGATTTAAATCAATACCTTATCAGAAAATAGTTTCTGATGGATGTTTTTTTTCGAAAAACGGAAGACGTCAAACATCTCACTGTCATAGGCAAAAGATGCAAATGACTTGCATTATCAAAAAGCCGCAGAGACAGGAAATGCTGCGTCCATGTGTCCATCAGGATTTTTAAAGACCCCCCTTGTTGCATCGGTTCTTATACTTGGTGGCACAACTGCCCTGAGTGCGGCTGTGTGCGGAACGGCTCTGGCACAGGTGGAAGCAGGGCAATCAAAATCACGTTTCGATATTTCAGCAGGCTCCCTGTCAGATGCGCTGGTTGCTTTCAGTGCGCAATCCCATCTTCAGATCACGTCACAGGCCCCTGCGCTGTCAGGGCATCGCACAAACGGTCTGCATGGCAGTTTTACGCCGGATGAAGCGCTGGGACATCTCCTGTTGGGAAGTGGTCTGTCCTGGCGGCCAGCAGGATCTTCCGCCGTACAGATCATTCCTGCGACCCGGTCGGCTTCGATCACACTGGGCCCCGTCCGGGTTGGAGGGACTGCTGCCCGGATGTCCAATCCTCAGGCAGCTTATGGTCCGGGCGAGGGATTTTTTGTAAGTCACTCGACTGCGGCCACTAAAACCGATACGCCCATCGTCGACATTCCTCAGTCCGTTTACGTGATTGGACGACAACAGATGGATGATCTTCAGCCGCTCAATGTGGCCGAAGTTCTACGTTACATGCCCGGAATTACAGACCCGATGGGAGGGAGCGGAATCCCGTCGATCAATTCGCACGATATTTACCAGCGCGGATTTCAGAGTGATACATTCGTGGACGGTTTGATGACGGGCGTGTCGCCGTCTACCGTGGAGCCGTTCATGCTTGACCGGGTGGAAGCCATGAGCGGTCCTGCGTCAGTGATGTACGGTCAGGCGGCGCCGGGCGGGATCATCAATGAAGACCTCAAGCGACCAACCGAACAGGCACAGCATCAGTTCAATGTGGGTTTCGGTAGTTATGGACGCTATGAAGGGCAGTTTGATACCAGCGGCCCACTGACAAAAGACGGCCAACTCCTTTACCGTATCGTCGCTGTCGGAAATACACAGGGCGATCAGGTTCAGTACGTTAAATATCAGAGAGTGGTCGTTCAGCCAGCTTTGACCTGGAATATCGATAAAAATACGAAACTCACACTGATTGGGCAGTATAATTATACACCTTCACTGAGATATGCCGCCGGCGGACCAGCAATCGGGTCTCTTTTTCCCCAGAAATATGGACGATACAGCCCAACGATTGATACTGGCGATCCGGGGTTCGACAGGTCTTATGACAAGAGCCATCTGTTCGAATATATTTTCTCGCATAAGTTCAACCGTCATCTGCAGTTCAGTCAGAATTTTCGATACGAATATGACGACAGTTACTTTGCCCAATTGTTCAGCAATGGACTGGTTGCTGGTACGTCCGACATGAAGCGTTATGCGCTCGTCGATCACTTTAAAGGATGGGCCGCTTTACTGGATTCACATCTTCAGGGTGATTATGATACGGGTCCGGTTCACCATACTCTTCTGGTTGGCGTGGACTACAGGGATCAGCCAGACTCAGGAACGTACGCATTCGATTTTTCCACCGTTCCAACACTAAACCTGCTGAGTCCGAAATATTATCAATATAACTACAGCGATTTTATAAAACAGACTGGCAACAAATGGGATACCGAGAACGACTCCCTATCCCAAACAGGTGTCTATTTTCAGGACCAGATGAAATGGAAAGGCCTCAATGTCATGATTGGTGGCCGTCAGGACTGGGACGATTATTATAGTACGTTCAAGAAGGCATTTACGTGGCATGTCGGTGTTTCGTACAAGACAGATTTCGGGCTTTCTCCCTATTTCTCTTATGCAACTTCATTCTTCCCACAAACATCCAACGTCTATGGAAAGGGAATTGCTGACCCCCTTGAAGGCAAACAGTGGGAGGTAGGTTTAAAATATCAGCCAACCAACACGAAAATGCTGTTCACTGTGGCTGCGTATGATCTGCGGGAAAACAATGTTCTGGAAAGTGATCCAGATCATCAGAACTTTTCTCTTGAAATCGGACAGGTCCGGGCGAGGGGCGTTGAACTTTCAGCAAACGTCAATATTACACAAGGGTTGAATCTGAACGCTAATTATACATATATGTCTATATATAACAGCCGTACGACACTGACTTCAACGGACATCAACGGAAAAACGGTTTCGCTGCAGGGTAAGGCCCCCACCGAACTTCCCCGCAATACCGTTAATCTCTTTGTGGATTATAAATTCCAGAAAAATTCCCTGAACGGCATTTTCGATGGCTTAACGTTGAATGCAGGCATGAGATATGTCGGCTTTTCCATGGGGGACGAAGCCAATTCCTTTCATGTTCCCGCCTACACGGTGTTTGATGGGGGCGTGAGTTACGATTTTGGGACGTTAAGCAGGCGTCTCAAAGGACTTAATATGCGGGCAAGTCTCGTCAATGGTTTCAACAAACAATATGTAGTGGAATGTTCGTCGAGCAAATCCTGTTCATGGGGACAGCTTCGCCGGGTAACGGGGCAGATCGGATATCGTTGGTAACTCTGTAGCGTTTGAAAGCCCACCACCCAGAGAGGCAGTGGGCAATAGTTTCAAGGCCAGCAGGGGTTACGGCAATGGATTACCAACGATATCCTATGAGCCCGAAAATTCGGCGCTGTTCACCGTACTGGCAGGTATCTAAACCACCGCATGATGTATAGGTTTTGTTTGTGGAATTTGTCATACTCAGCCGGACATGCAACCCTTTAAGCGATGGGAATGTCTGGGCGAAATTATAATTCAGACCGCTATCGAACAAGACATAGGCTGGGTTGCGGAAGGAGTTGGCTTCGTCGCCCCACGCAGAACCAATATAGCGCACACCGAAATTTATCGACAGCCCCGGTGCAAGAGATGTCGGAAAGCGATAGTCGATGAAGGCTGATGCAGTATGTTTCGGTTGATAAACAAGCGTCCTGTGGAGCAGTGATACTGTCTCACCCCCGATCGTATCAGCTGTCAGGTCTGTTTTTGAGTTGACTGGTCGCGAATAACTATAACTGGCTGTCAGATCCAGCCCTTCGGCCAGATTGGCATTTGCAGAAAGCTCGACACCGCGTGAACGGACCTGTCCGATTTCAAGATCGTAATTCGGAAAATCAGGATCGCTGACCAGAACATTGTTTTCTTTTACGTCATAATAAGCCGCAGTGAAAAATGTCTGTATATGAGGGATCTGGTATTTCAGGCCAGCTTCCCATTGATGCCCGTTAAGCGGATCGGCCTGCCTGAGAACCTGATGGTTATAGATAGATCCTGTCTGCGGCATAAAGGATGTCGAATAGTTGAAATATGGTGCCAGGCCGACACTTGAAACATAATTAATGCCAGCATTCCATGTGAATGGGCGATTGAATATATGTCTTGCTCCATAAGAGTTCCAGTCCTGCCGCCCAGCCAGCGTGAGGTAGAATTTGCGCCATTTGATCTGATCCTGAAAATATATGGCATATTGGGAATACTGATAATGATAATGTGTGAATTTTCCCTGCGTTGCTGAAATATAATCGCTCATTGTGTATTGATTGTATTTCGGGTCCGTGATGCTGATGGATGGAACATTCCCGAAGGAAAATTTACTTCTCCCGTCTTCAGCCTGTGTCCGGTAGTCCACACCGACAAGCAGGTTGTGCCTTACCTGGCCCGTGGAAATTTTGTAGCTCAGGTTGCTGGTCATCTGGACGGAGCGTCCATTATTATTGTTGTTACAGGTTGCATATCGACTGATTGTTTTGTTTGCGAGATCAACAGTATCTAGCTGAAGATTGCAGTGGCTGTCTGCCTGACCATCGTATCGGACAGTACTGTTGAATTGCATGTTTTGGGAAAAATCGTGATGTAGGAGAACTTCTCCCAGATATTCTCTGTCCCAATTGCGATCAAAAGATGGGTCGCCATAATATCGGTTAACAGGAATATGCCCTAGAGGACTGCTGAGGG
Organism: Gluconobacter sp. Dm-44; assembly: GCF_018256175.1. Lineage (NCBI taxonomy): Bacteria > Pseudomonadati > Pseudomonadota > Alphaproteobacteria > Acetobacterales > Acetobacteraceae > Gluconobacter > Gluconobacter sp. Dm-44. The sequence continues at coordinate 9,123 of NZ_JAERLZ010000024.1, forward strand.
CACTTCCGTAAGCAGGAACATAAGCACCAGAAATGGTCTGAGGAGAATAAGCGAACTGTCCGATCAGAGTGATGCTGGTTCTGTCATCGATTTTCCATTCCAGGTCACCCTGAATGGCAACGCGCTTGTAGTGCTGGTAATCGACCTGCGAGCCCTGTGTATTGCCGAGGGCGACAACTCGGTAGAGGACGTTGCGTTTTTTGTTAAGCGGGCCACCGAAATCGAGTTGTCCTTCATAGCGGCCATAATTGCCGAACCCGACATTAACCTCATGGCGGGCCGTGGTCGTCGGGCGTTTCAGGGTCATGTTGATAAGACCCCCGGGTGTGGACTGGCCGTACATGACTGAAGACGGTCCGCTCAGCGCTTCGATCCGATCGAGGAAAAAAGGATCTGTAACGGAAGTACCGTTCAGGAGGCCATCTACGAAGGTATAGGATTCAAATCCGCGCTGATGCACGGGCTGGAATGTATCGCTTGAAGGGGAACTTGAGAGAACGTTCCCCGGAGAGGTAACGACGCCAGGTGTGTAGCGCAGGGCTTCGGCAATACTCTGTGGCTGAAGATCATCCATCTGTTTTCTGGTGACGACATAGATCGATTTTGGAGTTTCGATCATGGCAGTGTCGGTTCGGGTCGCTGATGCGCTTCGGGTTGCGACCAGCCCAACGCCCGGTCCATATGCTGACTGGGGATCAGAATTCCTGGAAACACGGCCGCCAACCCTGACGGGTCCAAGTCTGATGGCGGGAACAGCAGAAGCCTTTTGGATGACGATGGTGTCTTGCTGGGGGCGCCGGTAATTTAATCCACTTGCAGAGAGAAGTTGCTGCAGGGCAGCAGATGCGTCCTTTGCCCCCATAACGGGCTGTGACGTTTTTCCGGAAGTCAGAGCTGGATCGTATGTGATCTGAAGCCCCGCTTTTTTACCCAGAACTTCCAGAGCCTTATCCAGAGGCATCGCCGGGATCGTGTATGACTGAGACTGGGAAAGCTGAAGCGGGGCGGCGAGTGCTCCGGTGGATACCCCCAGTGTTCCAGTCACGCCCGCAAATATCAGGATAGATCGGATGGAGAGGGATGAAGATTTTTCGAAACTCCGTTCAGTGAGCGGATTTTCACAGGGCTTCGTCGGTTTCAAGAGTGTGGCGTCCTTGTTAAGAATGCATCGCATTTACAATAAGGACGGATTACGGTAAGAATTTTTAAGAGGGCGGTCGGAATTAATTCAGCAAATCATGTGCCGAAGCGGGCACGACAACCATAAAGTGGGTTCCGAGCCTGTGTACGGTCCCCCCTGCTGGTATCAGAACAGCGCGCAGGGCGGCAGGGATATCGTGGAGATTGTAGAGCCCTCCAATCCGATGCAGTTTTCGTTCTGGGAACGGTGTAAGAATGAAGCCTGGATAATAGCGTCTCAGGGTGGCGATCACATGATCGCTGGTATCATTTTCAACAACCAGTGTTCCGTCCCGCCATGCCCCGATACAATCAGGATCGACTGTTGTACGGGAGATTCTGCCGCTTTGCAGATCAAGCGCCAGTTCATCTCCCGGACCCAGTCGTGTCTCTGGAAGGCTTGGCTCCATTTGTCGGGAAACTCCAACACGTCCGTCCTGAACGTCAACCCGAATTTGTGTAGAATCCATTCGGATATCAAAGCGCGTACCGATGTCGCGGGCCTGCAGGATACCGGCCTTTACCTGAAAAGGGCGATGCGGATCATGTCGGACATCGAATAAGGCTTCTCCGGCAAGGAGTGTGACATTCCGTCGTTCAGCGCTGTAATGAACGGCAATTGCAGTGTGGCCTCCCAGTGTGACGACGCTGCCATCGGATAGAACGATCCGGCTGTTCTGGCCGACCGCTGTCCTATGATCTGCCATGGCCGCGGTCTGGATTGCAGGGAACCCAAGCCAGAGTCCTGCGCAGGCCGCAGCGGCAAGGGCGATGGGCAGGCTTTTGGGCAGCATTCTGCTGCGGTGGATTTTTTTGAGCGGTTTCCGGCTTTCTGCTGGCAGGGAAACGTGAGCAAAAGCTGGCGTGGTCTGTCCAGTCAGGCTCCAGGTGTGGAGTGTTTCGCGCCAGGCTTGGGCGTGAAGGGGAGAGGCCGCATGCCAGGCGGCAAAATCCTGTTTCAGGATGTCATTATCTGGATCGTCCGTCAGAACAATCGCCCAGAGGTTGGCTTCTGATCTGATCTGCTCAGAAAGAGGGATATCCGGAATCTGTTTCATGGTTCGTCGGCTCTCCTCTTCGCTCGAATGGAGGTTATCGAGCACGGAGAGCACATATTGATGTCAGTCATTCAGGTGCGGGGATCGGCAGAATCAAGAACATTCTGGCATGCAAGAAGAGCATCGTTGATAAGTTGGGAGGCACGTACAACGGAAATATCGAGTGCTATCGCGATTTCCCTCAGTTTGAGGCCTTCAAATCGCTTCATCTCAAAAGCGCGCCGTGTGCGCGCGGGCAGGGCAGCCAGAGCCTGTTCCACAGCATCCAGTTCTTCTCGTCCTGAAGTATGGAGTTCTGGTGTCAGAGGATCGGCAAGGAGGATTTCCAGCCCCTGATCCGCAATGTCGGAAGTTTTGCGGATATTGCGTTGGCGCATGGTATCGATGGCAAGACGGCGAACAACCTGAAGGAAGTAAGCCAAGGGATGTCGGATCTCCAGCTCCGGTCGGTGGGTCAGCGCAATTTTGACAAAAGCGTCGTGAACAAGATCTTCGGCCTGCGCCCTGCATCCAACAATGGACGCAGCAAGATCTACGGACCGGTGCCTGTAACTGAGATAGGCATCTAGGACGCACTTGCTTTCATCTGCCGGCACGACACGGTCTTTCCTGTCCGATCGGCACAAGGCTGCTGAATCGGATTTTATAGATAATGATAATTATTATCATTTAAAACAGTAAAAGAAAACCCCGTTCTTTTTATAGTGCATAGGTCCTGTTGCTGTGTCGGGTAACTGCTCTGACTGTTGCCGAGCATCGTAAAACATAAGCGATTTTCAACGTTTTCATGATTTTTGTGTTTTTTGCGGTCGGAAAAGAAAAACGGCGATACATCCTAGGAAGACGGCATAATAAACAGAAGCTACGACGTTTCCGGTCATGATATCGGGTTTGGTGAGCCCCAGCAGAAGGACGATGGCAGTTCCGCTGATGCAGCCTGCGGTCCAGCCGGGAGTCAGTCGAGCCAGAATGTTGGTAGGGAGGCTATCCCTGGAGAGGCCTGCTGCCTTTTCACGGCGGCGGCGGGCGTCGATCCAGAGCCGGTTGCCGGTATAGAACATGCCGGCCCCTGCAAGACCCAGAACGACATAGCCCCAGCGGATTGCGTTGCCGCCGAAACTGCCAAAATGCAGGGCGAAGAAAACCGTCAGGATGGCAAAGCCGGTTTTTTGATGGCCGGGGAGATAATCCGTAGACAGGATTTTGCCGCTGCGGGGATCGACCGTGGCGAAGCCTGCCGTTGGGCCGCGCAGGCTGTAGCGGCTGTCCTGCCCGCTGACACGTAGCATTGTGCCACCATGGCCCTGACTATAGGCCAGTGTAGTAGGGACGAAGCCCGGTGCCTGTGTTGCGAGGGACGTCACGAGTTCGGTCGGGGTGAGGAGCGGTGCGTCGGAGCGTTGGTCTGCAGCGACGGGGTAAGATCTTGTGTGTGGCGGGGGATGCGGGGAGGCATGGGATGTGCTGAAAACGCGGCTTTGCACTGCGAAAATGGGGTCATGGAATGCGAAGACCACCGAGGTCAGGGCCATGACGATGTGAAAGGGCAGCGAAAAGAAGCCCAGCAGATTGTGCAGGTCCAGCCAGAGTTTGCGCGGCCCCTCGCGGAAGCGGAAGGCGAACAGGTTGCGGGCCAGTGTGGGCAGGAACAGCAGCACGCCTGAGATCAGGGCTATGCCATAGAGCAGCGCGATGATGCCCATGAACGGTCGGCTGATTGCATGGGGCAGGGGGATGCCCAGTTCCTGATGCAGCATGTCGATGAAATGCGCGACCGGGGTGATGGCCTGCTGACGGACGACCAGCGCGCCGTCTGGGGCCAGCGTTGCGACGAACATCGGCCCTGCGTCGTGGCCGTGGGGCGGGTGTACAGGCCATGCCACGCGGCTAGGAATGCTGCGGTCCGGGGCGAGCAGGATTGTGTAGGTCTGCCGCGCCTGCGGATAGGCGCTAAAGATTTTTTCGAGCAGGTCTGGTGTCTTGGACAAAGGCACCGGGGGCGGCATGTCGAGTTGGGGTGAGGTCAGGTTCTGGAGGGGCTGTTCGAACATGCTGATCGCACCGGCGAAGAACGCCACGAACAGAAGCAGTCCGGCACAGATCCCGACCCAGCTATGGACTTCGCGGTAGACGCGCAGGATATCGGAACGGATTTTCATCAGGATAATGCTCTCAGGAGCAAGAAGATGCACCAAAGGGCAACGCACCCCCCGCCCAGCACCCCCCAGGCCCTACGGCCGGTGGGGAACAGGAAGCAGGTTCCCAGAACCAGCACCCATAGAACGGCCGTCAGCCACATCAGGGCCTGAGCGGAGAGGCTTCTGGGGTCGCCATTCGCGCCAATGAGGCGTCCGAGGACGGCCATGATGGCGAACGTCATGCCGCCGCCCGCGAGGATGGCGGCGGAGACTTTCGCGACCCAGTGCCGGTTGTCGAGAGTTTGCGGCAGGCGCGTCATGGTCGGGACCTGCCAGCGAGGAGAGATGCGCTCAGTGGCAGCAGGCACCAGACGATCATGAGCAGGGTCATGCCCATCAGGCAGGCGGTGCAGAAACTCGTTGCGGTTGTCAGGATGGCTGTTCCGGCAAGCAGAGATCCGATCCCGAGCAGAACCGGAACGTTGCCCTGCAGGGCGCGGTTCAGGAGTTTCTGGTTGGCGGAACATGCATAGAGCAATGCTCCGCCCCCTGCGATGAACAGGGTTGCGAGAGCGTAGGACAGGGCCGGACTCACCAGCGGTATTCCAGTCGGGCGGTGAGGTTTCTGCCCTGTCCGTAATAGCAGGCGGCCACCGCTGTGCAGGTCGCGACGAAGCGTTTGTTGGCGACGTTGCGCATGTTGAGCGAGAGCATCAGGCCCTTATAGGCGGGATGGGCATCGCCGACATCGTAGCGCAGAAAGGTGTCGAACAGCGTGTAGTCCGGGATGGCCAGTTTGTTGGCCGTGTCGCCGTAGCTCGTGCCGGTGTAGCGCACGCCACCGCCGACCCCCAGTCCACGCAGCGCGCCATAACGGATGCGCTGGTCAATGAAGAGCGAGGCCATCCATTTCGGGGCCTGTGGCAGATAGTTGCCGACCTGTCCCGGTGTGTTGGACTGGCGGATGCGGGCGTCGCTGCGCGTTCCGGTGAAGATGACGGCCATGTCCCACGGAAGGGTGGCGCGTCCTTCGAGTTCGAGACCGCGGACGCGTCCTTTGCCCGTCTGGATCAGGCAGGTCGCGGTGCCGCAGGTTTCGCCGTCGGGGTCGGGGGTCGTCATGTTCTTCTGGGTGATCTGATAACCGCCGAACGTGACATAGATGCTCTTGCCGTACTGGTAGCGGATGCCGGCTTCGTACTGGTCGCCGGTGGTCGGCTTGAAGGGCAGGCCGTTCTTGGCCGTGGACGGATCGGAGACGGTCGGCTGGAAGGACTGGGCATAGCTGAAATAGGGTGCCAGTCCGTTATCGAACAGATAGACGCCGCCCGCGCGCCAAGTGAAGGCCTGCGAGGGGGTGATGTACCGTTTGCGGGTCAGGATGTTGTAGGTGTTGTCATTGGCCCAGTCCTGACGGCCGCCAATCGTGACGCGCAGGCGCTCGAACTTGAGCTGGTCCTGAAAATAGATCCCGTTCTGGCGGCTGACCGTGGACGTATAGACCTGCGGGGACAGGTTGTTTTCGTAGCCCGCACTGCCGCGGCTGACGGGATCGAAGATGTTCAGGAGCGGCTTGACCAGTGTCGCGCTGACGAGGTCGCGGTCATGGTTCCAGTCCGTGAAGAAATAGTCCGTCCCGGCGAGGAAGAGGTGACGTACGGGGCCCGTGCGGACATGACCTTCGACCTGTGTGTCCATGGCGACGCCCTGTGACCGCCCCCGGCCTTCCACGGCACGGCGGTTGACCGTCTCTCCCGCCACGCATCCCGCAACGGTACTGGCGCATTTCGCAAGCGTATCGCCCGAGAGGACCGTGGAGCGGTAGAGCGTGTCGAGATAGGTGTAGCGGACGTTGTTCCGAACCGTCAGGAAACGGTTGAAGCGATGTTCCAGAAACGATCCGAAAAGGGCCTGATTTCGGTCGAATGTGTTCCAGTCGGGTTCGCCGATATTGGCGTCATTGGCGATGTAACGGCCTTTGGAGGCATAAAGTGTGCCCGTTGCGGGCAGGAACTGGAACGTCGAGCCTCCGACATCGCGCTGGTATTGCGCCAGCAGTGTCCATGTCGAATGGGGGGCGAATTTCCATGTCAGGCTGGGGGAGACGTAATAGCGGCCTGCCGTGACATCATTGACCTGTGTGCCGCCATATTTCGCCAGAGCGACCATCCGGCCCGTGAGGCTGCCGCTATGGGTCAGTTTTCCCGACACATCGCCTGAAGCCTGTCCCTGCCAGTTTTCCAGATCGGTATAACCGCTGCTCTGGAGGAAAAATTCCCCTTCGCTTTTTTCTGTCGGACGTTTCGTCACCAGATTGACCACGCCGCCGGGCGCCGTCTGGCCGTATAGCGCTCCGGACGGGCCTTTCAGGACGTCGATCTGCTGGAGGGCGAACGGATCGAACGATGTGCGCGTCCACTGGCCGCCGGCGGGCAGGCGCAAGCCGTCCACGAAATTGTTGTTCGATGAAAAACCGCCCGCCCCAAAACCACGGACAGACACTTCGTCAACCCGGTTGTCGATGCCTTGCGGTTCGGCTTGGACGCCTGCGGTGTAGGCGAGTGCGTCGGCGATAGTGGGGGAGGAGCGCAGTTCGATTTCGTCTCGGCTGACGATAGAGATTGTCTGAGGGGATTCGATGATGGGCGTGCGGGTTTTGGTCGAGGCCCCGGCCTGCGACAGGCCAGTTGCGGTGACGGTGATGATTTCGGCAGGCGAACCTTTCGCTTTCGGCTTCGCAGGTCCGGCGGTCTGGCCGGACGTAGTTTTCCCGGTGCGTTTGTCCTGCGAGTCAGAGGGGGTTGCGGATGCGATCTGTGCGCTCAGGGCGAGGCAGGACGCCGTACCACAGATAAGCCGGGAGAAACTCATGGAGCGCCTTCATTAAAACTCAATTTACCCCTTCCTATTTCGATAATGAGAATCATTGTCAACTAGATGGTGTGGATGGGAAAAATACTTATTGTTGCCAGAGGCGATACGCACCCGATCAAAGTCCGCAGAAGGCAGGTGCCGCACGTGCAATGATGGAGAAAATGGCTGGATAAATTGACCCGGGAGTGTCGAAGACCGTGCAGCAGTTAGGCTGCCATAGGGAATGTGGCCCATGGCGGCATAGAACTGCTGCACGGTTTTAGCCTACGCTATGTCTCTTAGTGCCACCGCGTGTGCTCAGGTATAGGATTATTTTTCCATCAGATGATGCGCGATGCTACTGAGGGTCTTTCGCCTTTCCTCCTGAGAATATAACGGCGTACCGATCAGGAGTTCATCAGGCCTGTACCGCTCTGCGAAAACAGAAATCTTTTTTGTGACGTCTTCTGCGGTTCCTACGAAGGTATAACGTAGTGTGCTGTCGAGGAGACGCTGTTCCTGACTATTCCAGGACACTGACCGAGGTGCAGGAAAAGTCGACGGACGTCCCTGACGCAGAGCAACGAAATGTTGCTGTAGAGATGTTGCCGCCTGCTGCGCTTCGATCTGCGTCTCTCCGATGACTGCGTTGATGCCCAGCATGGCATAAGGTGACTGCAGTCGCTCCGAAGGCTCAAACCGCTCACGGTACAGCGTCAGAGCCTCTTCCATCAGATCAGGAGCGAAATGGCTGGCAAATGCGAATGGCAGCCCCATGATGGCGGCCAGATGAGCGGAGAACAGGGACGATCCCAGCAGCCAGACCGGTATAGTCAGCCCCGCGCCCGGAACGGCAAAGACCGCCTGACCCTGTTCCGGCTTTTCAAAATAACGCAGCAGTTCGAACACGTCCTGTGGGAAGCGGTCAGCGGAGGCCGGATCACGACGCAGCGCGCGCATTGTGGCCTGATCGGAACCGGGCGCCCGTCCAAGTCCAAGATCGATCCGGCCCGGATAAAGGCTTTCCAGCGTGCCGAACGCCTCGGCAATAGCAAGCGGGGCATGGTTTGGCAGCATGATCCCGCCTGCACCCACCCGGATGGTTTTCGTAGCGCCTGCGACATAGCCGATTACTACCGCAGTCGCAGCGGAGGCAATGCCCGCCATTGAGTGATGTTCAGCCAGCCAGAAACGCTTGAAGCCCAGACTTTCCGCATGCTGCGCCAGATCCGCACTCCGATGAAGCGCCTCGGTCGCCGAACTGCCTTCGGTAATGAACGCGAGATCGAGAATTGAAAGTGGAATCATGTGCAACATCCTGTCAGCAGTTTACCCATACAGGTGGGGTGAACTGTGGGATGTGCCAAGCAGAAAGGGCCAACCTTCCAAAACTCGGGGGACGTCCTGCTCCGACCTTAGAAAAGGATGGCTACCGATACATCCCCGCGATCCTGGACCTCCATACAACGTGATCTCCCCCAAGAAGTCAGAGCAGCAAAAAACACATAAATTACCTCTTACAAAACATTTTATATGTGATATCCGAGATAAATATAACGAACCCAATGATGGAATGATAACCTCACGCAGAGGTGCCAATTTTTATCTTTAGCGGTCAACAAATTCTACGAGGCAATCCGTGGCCAAGTCCGATCCCGTCGTCCAGCTTCCGGATGGCTTTTACCTGAACCGCACACCATTGCTCGCATTCGGGCTGCTCTGCTGTCTGTTTTCATTATGGGGCTGCGCAATGAGCCTCAATGATGTGTTGATCGGGCAGTTCCGCAAAGCCTTCATGCTGTCGGATTTTCAGTCCGCGCTCGTACAGTTCTCGTTCTATATCAGCTATTTCGTGCTGGGCATTCCAGCCGGTATGATCATCAAACGCTTCAGCTATAAATGGTCGATCCAGCTGGGCTTGCTGCTTTATCTCATCGGCTGCTGCCTGTTCTTTCCCGCTGCCCATTTCGCGACGTATCAGATTTTCTTCTTAGCGCTTTTCGTCGTGGCGGCAGGGCTGGTCTTTATTGAAACTGCGGCTGATACCTATTGCACCCTGCTCGGCCCTCCGGGGCGCGGTACCCAGCGCCTGAACTTTGCCAGTGCTTTCCAGCCAATCGGCGCCATTCTGGGATCCAGCATGGGAGCCTACCTGATTTTCAGGGATGGCGATCTTTCGCGTGAACAGCTCTCCGCCATGCCAGCGGCTCAGGCGTGGCAACATCAACTCGGCATGATCCATGCCACTCTCGAGCCATATGTTTATATTCTCGGAGTGCTGCTGATCGTCATGATCGGCATTGGCATCACGCATTATCCGGCCTGCAAGGGGCGGGATCAGCACAAGAATCACGACCTTGATACGACCGGCGCCCTCAAGCGCCTGTTCGCCAACAAACGCTTCGTCCTCGGTATTCTGACGCAGTTCCTGTATGTCGGCGCACAGGTGGGCGTCTGGAGCTTCATGATTCGTCTCTCCATGAGGCTGGGACACATCAACGAACGACAGGCCTCCGTATACCTCATCCTGTCATTCTGTGCGTTTTTTGCTGGCAAGCTGGTCGCCAACTTCTTCATGCGACATGCACGCCCTGCAAGGGTCCTGTTCATCTACAGCCTGCTCTGCATTCTCGCACTGGGCTACGCGGTGATGGTGCACGACTTCACGGCTGTCTATGCGGCCATCCTCGTCAGCGGACTGCTTGGCCCCTGCTGGCCTACCATTTACGGCCTTACCGTTGATGAACTTAGTCAAGACCGTGCTTACGGCGGATCCATTCTGGTAATGAGCATCAGCGGCGGCGGTATCCTTCCGCTTCTGCAAGGCTATATCTCAGACGCTACTGGCGGGAATATGCAGCTCGCATATATCGTTCCGATGGGATGCTTTATTGTGATTGCGATGTTCGCAGCATACTGCATGAAAAGCACAGATGAAACGGCTGCAAATACCGTATTCGATGCCACGCTTTAATGACGTCACATGCCGGAAAAACTTTCATACGGCGTTCGAACACGAAGCCATATCGCTTCGTGTTTGTGGCGCCTTTGGTTCGTCTCTCTGGTTAAGTCCTGTCTAAGTTCTCCTGTGTAAATCCAGATCTTCTATTCTAGGCGCAAAGCGATAATTGAAGAGAGGCAGGATCCCTTCGTGTGTCGAGCATGCCTTCGCCAAACAGAAGGTGTAGATGGAACTGTTCGTCCGGACCGTCGGCATTCCCCGGCCTCTATGAGGATCGGCTTGGTCACCTTTCTACAACATACGCTGATTTTTGTGGTGCTGCCTTGCTTGCGCACGGCGATGCCTGTCAGCACTGGACACCCCCATCCTTATTTTGTTTAATAATTGTTCTTTTTTGTTAACAGACACAAACCAGATGGAGGGAAAGGGCAGATTTGGCCACCCTTGGTCAATAACGGTCACTAATGGTGGGGGATCACTGGCGGAGAGTGTCTGTCATATCTTCTCGCCATATTATTGAAAATAGAAGATATAAAGCTTTTTAGAAATTAAAATTCCCGGATTGATACCCGGCCTTATTTTTCTCTGCTAGCCCGCGCCGCCCGATCCTAGCAAGTGGGATGCCACTAAGCAGGGAAATGAAAATGAGGGGGCGATCAGATTCGGTCGAAAAGGGCAGGGCGCCTATCCTCTTGCAAACAATAGACTTCCCAAAATCGTTCTCACAAAACCATTGACGCGTTCTGCTTTGTTCTCTTTCTGTTCTCATTATGGAGGCCAGAAACATGAACTACCAAGGCGACCGCAC
>NZ_JAERLZ010000025.1:0-13987 GCF_018256175.1 Gluconobacter sp. Dm-44
CCCCCGCCCGATCTGCCTGTCTGCTCAGCGATATAAGTGAAGCGTCCCGGGTTTCCCGGAGGCTCCTATTTGTGAGAAGGAGCTATGATGAACACGATGAGCCAGAGATTTTCGCCTGAGGTGCGGGAGCGTGCAGTCCGAATGGTAGGGGACGGCCTCATCCTCCTGATGAGTTGTAAGCAGTTCGTCGATGAGATCGTTTATGGGCGAGCCTGCTTGGTTTGCGGCGCCTCGCCGAGGGACAAGGCGTTTATGACGAGCACATCATCCCCCGATGGGTCCTCAAACGGTTTGGTTTGTTCGACAAGAAGATGACCTTGTCCGCCGGCAAATTCATCCAACCTGAGATTCTCCAAGAGGGCGTAAGTTCATGCGCGAACTGACCGAGGAATGCCTTCGCATCTTGAACAAGGGTGTCTTCGAGATCACCGATCCCGGCCCACTACATCAGCCGATCCGCAGCTTTTCGATCCGCCGAAACGAAAAGTTGAACCTCATCTTGGAGACTGAAACCGCCCCCAATGCTACGTCGCTGGCGGTCGATCCGCCGCCAGGCTCGGTTCGCTTGACTACTGAGCGGGCTCTCCTCCGCAGTCTAGGCGGCCTCGAAGGGGAGTTTTTCGGGCTAGTGCCCTACAGCCAGCATCGTCGGTCCCATGGTGTGAGTGAGCAGTCCCTAACGGAGCTGGCTCAGGTTCATATCGCCAAGACCAACGACCCTTCCGGGGCGCCCGTGGTATACGTCATCGACTGGCTCGAAAACCTGCCCCAAAGCCCATACATATGGCCCGCGGCTTCCGACGTGGTCGCTAAAACCATTACAACTCGAAGAATTTCGCTCAACGACGGTATAACCATCACGAGCGATACTGAGCGGTTCAGCACCTCGTGGAACTCCGCCAAACTGACCGTGGATGGAATAACCTTTTACGTTTGCGCGCTTGACAGAGAAGACCGGACCGGTGCCATCAAGCCGGGGTGCATTGTTTACGACGGCGCCCCCGATGACGAGTTCCGAAAGAAGGTCCGCACAGGTCTTTCCTTCGCGATGGGCATTTACTTAGTCGATCTCGGAACAACCCACTACGACACCGAATGGAACGTCGTGTCCACATTAGCGCGGAGCGCCTACAGCCTTCGCCGCCATGCCTTCGACATTGAAACCCTCCAGCTCGCGCCGCTCGGCGATCGCTTCTTGAACGAGTTAGGTGCACCCCAGCTAACAAGGGCGATCCAGGCGTTTGTGACTGCGTTTGACGTCCTGGATCTTGCGAACCTGCACTGGGCTTTTTTGCCTGCCTGCGCTGCAACTCCGCATATCGCACCAGCTCACTTCGGCGCGGCGATTGAGGGCTTGCAGAGTGCCTACACCAAAGCCAACCCGAGAATGGTGCGAAAGGGCTGGGCTACACAAGACGAATGGAGCACACTCAAGGCAGCGCTCAGCGACGTCATCGCCGACGCCGCCATCTCCATTGAGGCGAAGACGGCCTTGGAGGCCAAGCTGCCCACCTTCAATGGCATCGATCAGCGTCAGCGGCTGAAGGACATCATGGCCGCCCTGGACCTCGAACTGGGCGAAGACGAGGATGCCGCTTGGCGCCGGCGGAACAAGGCTGCCCACGGCACGCCCATCCCTCAGGGCCAGGAACTGGCGGCGATCCGTGACATGAAGCTGTTGAGAGGGTTGTTCCAGCGCCTACTGCTACGGATCACCAACGCGGCGGATCAGTACATCGACTACTCCTCGCCGAACCACAATTACCGACCTCTGCGGCAAGCGCCGCCGCCGATTGGCTAGAAGCTGTTGAAGCCGATGTCCGCCACCGGCAGGTCAGGAAGTAGTCGTAGAGCGCCGGTGGAGGTAGGTGCTTTTCTTGAGCGCCTTCTCGAGGTTTTTCCACGTGAGTGTCCGGTTTTGCCGATTGTCCTGCACAAAGCCGACCTACCTCTCTCCCCTCAAGTCAGCCGCAACGCAGAGAGACGGCTCCAAGCCTGCGTGAGTTAAAATGTTTCTCGCAAAGAGGGCTAGAGACGATCAGGCTGTCTTTCTGGCAGCAGACGTTCTCCTTGCATGACGTCTGTCGAACATGCCTCGAAAAGACCTTTGCGGGTCTCTTTTGGTGTCTCTACCCTATGTCCGATAATGTAGAAAAATGGACATAGATTTTATGTCGGAAAACTGCGGATTCGTGGTATTCCTTGAGGTTTCTGAACGGCTGTTTGTCTAAGTGCCCATCACGCCCTTCATTTCTCTGAACTATACGTCATTGACTCATTCGCCAATGACGTATAGTTCTTTGTAAATGTCAAAGCTGCAGACCGTTGTCGAACTGCCTGAATTCATAAGGCGGGCAAAAGCCCTAATGTCAGACGACGACCGTATGGCTCTGATTAACATGCTCGCTGCGATGCCAGATGCCGGCATTTCTTTAGGCGGCGGTCTGCGAAAGCTCCGCTTTTCCCGCGCGGGTGGGGGGAAGAGGGGAGGGTACAGAACTCTCTACGTTTTTGGCGGAAGACAGATGCCTCTGTTCCTCCTGACTGTTTTTGCCAAAAACGAGAAGGACAATCTGACGCGATCTGAACAGGCCGCCCTGGTAGAGTTGAGCAAGACGCTTGTTGCGAAATACGGAGAACCATCATGAGCGCTTATAACAGCATTCTGCAGGGGCTGAATGAGGCTCTCGCCTATTCGGAAGCTCCGGTCGAGGACAGCGTGACCCACCAGGTCCGTGTTCCGTCGGTTGACGTGGCGGCCATCAGAACCCGGACCGGGCTCTCCCAGGCACAGTTTGCCAGAAGCATCGGGGTCGCCAAGGGGACCCTTCTGAACTGGGAACATGGCCGTCGTCAGCCAACCGGACCAGCCCAGGTTTTGCTGGCGATGTTGGATAAGCGGCCGTCGCTCGTGAGTGAGCTACTTACTGCGGCTTGCTGAGAAAACACAGGTTCCGATACGCTCGTTCAGATGACCGCTACGAGGGGAAAGCGGTCCGGCCGCTTTGGAGCGCCCGGACAATATTTCCAGCCGTTCGCTCGACAAGCTGTGACAGCTACGCCCCCCCATTGCCGAAATTAAGAGCTGTTGCTTGGCTTCTCTGAAGCGGGCATCGAATGTAGTGCTCACATCTGGGCGGGCAGCACAGACGCCGCCTTGCGCTCGCTATATCTGTCCACGAGATATTCAGCCCTATCGCGCAACAGCCAGGTGAGGCGCACCAACTCCTCCATGACATCAACCACGCGGTCGTAGAGGGGGCCGGGGAGCATCCTCCCTTCGTCATCAAACTGCTTATAGGCCATGGGGACGCTAGATTGATTGGGGATGGTGAACATCCTCATCCACCGGCCAAGAAGACGCAGCGTATTGACCGCGTTGAAGCTCTGGGAGCCGCCCGACACCTGCATCACCGCCAATGTGCGCCCTTGGGTCGGACGGAGCGATCCGACCTCGAGCGGCAGCCAGTCGATCTGGTTCTTGAAGACACTCGTGATGGCACCGTGCCGCTCGGGGCTGCACCAGACCTGCCCCTCAGACCAAAGCGACAGCTCTCGTAACTCGACGACCTTGGGATGCGTGGCTGGCACGCTGTCGGTGACTGGCAAATCGCGCGGATCAAAGATTCTGGTATCGGCACCCATAGCCTGAAGCAGACGCGCGGCCTCCTCGGTCAGCAGCCGGCTGAACGAACGCTCGCGAAGCGAGCCATAAAGCAGCAGGATGCGCGGTGCATGTGTCGCCCGTTCGCCCGGTTCCAGCCTGTTCAGATCGAGCGGTTGCACGATCCGCGCATCGGCCTGCGGGCACCCTTCAAGGGTGATTGATTCTTGCACGCCGGCTATCATGCCACGGGCTCCTTCTCTGGTGCGTTGCGGTCACCGCCGCCCAGTGGGGCCTGCAAGTAGACTGTATCGAGCCACTGTCCGAACTTGCGCCCGACGGCCCGCATGCAACCGGCATGTTCAAATCCTAGCTGTGCGTGGAGCGCAACCGAGCTCGGTTCTCCTCCTCCCACGACCGCGATCATCTGGCGAAATCCCGATGCTTGTGCCTCGACAAGAAGCTCCGCCAGAAGTGCTTTACCGACGCCTTGCCTGAGATGGTTGTGATGAACGTAGATCGAGTTCTCGCACGCAAAGCTGTAGGCGGGGCGATCGCGAAATTGAGTTGCATATGCATAACCGACCACCTGGCTATCTTTTATCGCGATCAGAAACGGCCATTGGCGCGAGTGAACGGATTGGATCTTCTGGATTGTCTCAGCAAGCGTGCGAGGTTCGTAATCGAAACTCGCCGTGCCGTGCCGAACATGATGACCATAAATGTCAGTGATGGCCTCTGCGTCGTCGATCGTGGCGGGACGGATTTCCAAGGTAGGCATGGTCAAAGTCCTTCTGAACAATCAAGACGCGCCAAGGCGGGGAAGCCACAGGGCCAGCGCCGTCAGAGTAAGCAGCAACACAGGTGGCGTTATTAACAGTCCGACCCGCATATATTGCCCCCAAGAGATGCGGATGCCTTTGGTGGCGAGGACGTGCAGCCAGAGCAAGGTCGCAAGACTTCCGATCGGCGTGAATTTCGGCCCGAGATCACAGCCGATGATGTTGGCGTAAGCCATGAGGTCACGCGTGCCCGCCGGCAACCGCTGCGCCTGGTCGATAGACAGGGCTCCGATCAGGACACCCGGCATGTTGTTCATGATCGACGACAGGATGGCCGCCCCAAATCCGGTCGCGACAGCGGCAGGCCAAGCACCGTATGCGGCGAGTTCGGTCAATGCCGAAGCGAGATAGCCCGTCAGGCCCGCATTACGAAGACCGTAGACCACAAGATACATGCCAAGACTGAAGACGACGATCTGCCAGGGCGCACCACGAAGTACCTTGGACAGCGAGATGACATGACCACGACCATCGCGATGCCACCGCCCTGCGATCGCCAACAGTACCAGCGCTGCGGTGGCGGTGACCGCCGACACAGGGACCCCGAACGTCGGCAGGAGGAAGTAGGCTCCAAGAAGGACGCCCAGCAACGGGAATGCCGCGCGGAACACTGCGTGGTCACGGATGACCGACGCGGGGGATTCCAAGGTGGTTACGTCGTATTCACAAGGCACGATCCGGCCAAAGGTGAGCCACAGCACGGCGAGCGTGGCACCGAGAGAGACAAGATCCACTGGCACCATGACGCTCGCGTAGTGACCGAAATGGATGCCGAAGAAGTTCGCACTCACAATGTTGACGAGGTTGGAGATCACCAGCGGCAGGCTCGTCGTGTCGGCGACGAAGCCTGTGCCCACGATGAATGCAAGCGCCGCTGCGGGCGGAAAATCGAGCCGGGCGAGAATGGCAACGACGATCGGCGTCAGCAGCAGGGCCGCACCGTCATTAGCGAACACTGCGGCGATCACGCCACCCAGCATCACGATGAGCGGGAATAATCTGCGGCCGTTGCCACCGCCCCATCGAGCGACATGCAGCGCAGTCCAATGAAAAAATCCCGCCTCGTCGAGCAGCAGCGAAATAATGATGAGGGCGACGAAGGTGAAGGTCGCGTCCCAGACGATGTGCCAAACCGTTGGGATGTCGTGCAAGTGGATGACGCCGAGCGCGAGCGCCACTGCTGCACCTCCCATGGCACTCCACCCGATGCCGAGCCCGCGCGGCTGCCAAATGACGAAGACGAGGGTGACGAGGAAAATGGCGAAAGCCAGCATTTGGAATCTCAGTTCTGCGCGTGCCGCCGCAGGCGCGAATGATCGCGCCGAGCGGAATGCGTCTCAGGAAAGGGCGGCCCTTCCGGCCGATCAGATCACGCGATGACCCTGGGCATCGATGACCCGTTCGCCGTCTTCCTTAGTGAAGGCGCCGCCCTGAGGTGTCGGAAGAATGTCGAGTACCGCCTCCGACGGGCGACATAGCTTCACGCCGAGGGGTGTCACAACGAGCGGCCGGTTGATCAGGATCGGATGCGCCATCATCGCATCCACCAACTGTCCATCCGACAGCGATGGATCTTCGAGACCCAAATCTGCAAGTGGCGTGCCTTTTTCGCGTAAAAGCTGCCTCGGCGTGAGACCGGCGCGGACGATGAGCTGCAGCAGCAACGAACGTGCCGGCGGTGTCTTCAGATACTCGACGATGTGCGGTTCAATACCTGCATTACGGATCATCGCCAGCGTATTGCGCGATGTGCCGCATTCCGGGTTGTGGTTGATCACGACATCGACCGGATGGTCTTCGCTCAACAGCATGGCATCAGTTCCGCAATCAGTGGGGCAGACAACTCTTTGCGTCCCGCGCAGCAGTCTTTGACGAGAAATAATGTAAGCTCGCGCAGGGTATCGAGGTTAGCGCGATAGACAATCAGGCGGCTCTGGCGTTCCGATTTCACAAGTCCGGCGCGGGCAAGGGACGTCAAGTGCACAGACATGGTGTTCTGCGGCACGTTGAGCCGGCGGGCGATTTCACCCGCAGGCAGACCGTCCGGCTCGTGGCGCACGAGCAGGCGGAAAGCATCGAGGCGCGTGTCCTGCGCGAGCGACCCCAGAGAGGCAATGGCGTCGATTTTTTCCATATATCCAGAATGACGGATATAAAGATCGAACGCAATCGCTTTTTGATCGAATTATTAGTCCGCTTTTCCAGCGAGACATCCGACAGCAGACACTCCGGTATCTGACAAACTGAGCCACAAGACACCGTGCTGCTGATGTCCGCTGTCGGGAAAGCTATTCGTTCGCGTGTATGGCCGACATGCGGGCGACTGCGGCCTGTCTGCTCCTGCATTACTGAGCAGACAGGCGGATCAGGGGGGGGAGCAGAATGTCCGGTTTCACCGTCACCGAGCCCTGAAGCGGACATTGCGACACGAGAGCCTGTTGGCCTCTCACGGTCACTCATGCAATCTGGATACCTCCCCATATCGAGCATGGGGCCCGCTCCAGCGATGGTTTAGAAGGTTGCAGACGAAGTCTAATATCCGTAAGATATTGAAATGCTCAATCTAATAACACAGCATTGGTCTCAAATAGTCAGCTTCTTAGCGGGTCTTGCAGGCGGTTCTTTTCTGACCTTGCACATCAAGCGTGAGCAGCGAGCAAAGGGACAGGCTGTGATTTCCGATCAACGCCGCTCCCAGGCGGGAGGGGATATTGTCGGACGCGATAAGGTAACAGCCGCGACGCCAACGCGGCAGTCTCCCAGCGATTCATAGCAATCGCATGATCGGTGGCAGAGATCAGGCCGGCGCCTGCGCGGGAAGCGATCTCGTCGGTCGTGACAAATTGACCAACATCACTGTTGATCTGCGCCGCCCTGCGGGGAGTTCGAAAATTGATGCTCTAAAAGCACGCCTGCTTGCCGAAATAGCAAAGGACGCTCAGGTCGGCGAAATTATCAATGACTTACAACGTTACCACAATCGGCGCCGGTCTATTGACGGTATAGAAGGCTTGGAGCCGAAACTGCACGCCGCGGGCCGTGACGCCGAGATACTAGACGCCTTTGAACAAAAGGAGATGTTTGCGAAACTCCTTGATAAATGGGCCCTTTACGCCTCGGCACAGGAAATTTTTGTGCATCTTCTGTCGTTGGCCGTACATGAATTCCGAATGCAGATACAACCGCTACTCGCTAATCTTGATCGGCAGACCTACAATGATCTTGTTACCAATAGGATTGTCCGGCCATTGATGGATGAAGTCGGAGACTGTCCGCTGAGCATGGATGCTATGGTCACCATGGGGCTATACTACTGGCTGGCCGAGCAGTGCTTCGTACGGTGGCACGCATGATACAACTCACCTATGAACCTGCATTCGATCCTTTGCACTCTACATTCCGTGCGCTTCGATTGAGGCAGGGGCTGAGGACGGGATTGCCCCTCCCTCGTGTTCTGTTCCGTATTCTTGATTTCTACCTTCTATTTCCAGAAAGTTTGAAAAACATAAGGTTGCGCCCTGAACATCGGAGCTTAAAAAATCAGGCTGCTGCGACGAAGCGTGCGGCATCATATGGTCCGCGACCTGAAGACGCGATTCTATTCGAACGCATGCAGCCTTACCAAGATGCAGCAGTGAACACACTTACGCTTCAAGGATTTTTCTCAAACGACGAGTTGGAGGCAGACTGGGTAGTACCTAGCGAGGCAAATGCTCCGACCGCCCTGACCGATCGCCTACTAGCAGTCAATGCTGCGGAGGTAAGTCTGCTGGCTGCACTAAACACATTAGCATCTGATTACCCGCTGGACGGAGTTAACGGGATCAAGCATCGCACCGGATTGTTGGAGTACCGATATGATGCAGTTTGACCCGGCGCTGTTTGTGACCCGCATGGTGATCCAGTCCCATTCCCGTACCGTCTATGATGAGCTGTTTCATTCGGGGCTTAACATCGTTCGTGGTGAGAATGCGTCAGGAAAATCGACGATCCTTAACTTCCTTTTCTATGGTCTCGGAGGCGACCTGTCTGAGTGGAGCGACGCGGCACGGCGTTGCACGCGAGTTATCGTCGAGGCTGAACTTAGTGGAAAGCCCGTCACACTCTCGCGAGAAGTGAGCCAGAGCCCCCGTCAGCCAATGGATGTGTTTGGCGGTCCCTATGAGTTGGCTCGGAAAGCACCCTTAAGTGAATGGCAGCGTTATCCGTATCAACGATCGCAAAGCCGCGAAAGCTTCTCGCAGATGCTTTTCAGGCTTCTCGACCTGCCTGAGGTAAGGACTGAGACCAGCGGCAACGTTACTATCCATCAAGTACTCCGGCTGCTTTATGCCGACCAGTTGTCGCCCATCGATGAACTCTTCCGTTACGAGCCATTCGATTCGGCATTGTTGCGCGATGCAGTAGGACGTCTGCTGTGCGGCGCGTACGACGGATCGCTGTACGAGAACGAGCTTAAGCTGCGTGAGTGCGACAAGGAACTAAACGTTGTTAGTGGCGAGTTGCGCAGTCTGTTTTCCGTCCTCGGGCAAACCGGAGTAAGCCTGACGCGATCCTGGATCGACGCTGAACGGGCGCGCATACTCAACGAACAGAATAAGAATCAAAAAGAAATTGAGGAAGTAGAGGCCAAGCTATTCCAGGCGCCTGACATGGATCAAGTATCACGGTCTGCGTATGGAAAAGCTTACAAAGAAGTGCAGCATTATCAGGAGAAGTTGACGGCTGTAAGGACTCAAAGAGATGCAAACGCTTTAGAAATAGTGGACTCTGATCGATTTATTGCTAGTTTAGAAGAAAAATTGACTGCCCTCGGCGACACGTCATTAGTTGCTGAAGCAATTGGTAATACTCAGTTCCGCTTTTGCCCATCATGTGACGCTCAGCTAAATGAAAGCCACGATGTAAAAAGCTGTCACCTGTGCAAGTCGCCGTTCGATCCTGACCGTTCCAAGCGTCGCATTGCCGCCCAAATCAACGAGATTGTGCTTCAGGTCCGGCAATCACGCTTGTTGCAGGCAGAGCGCATAAAAAGGCTAGAAAACCTGGATCGGCAGTTGACTGAACTCGAAGGGCTCTGGCGAACCGCCTCCGCGCGACTTCGGGAATTGTCCCGCCTGCCATCTTCGGAAGCGCAAGAACATCTGCGGCTTCTACAACGTCAAGCCGGCTATCTTGATCGGCAATTAGAGGACTTGGAGCAACGTGCGAAAATAGTCGATCTCTTAAATGCTTTATCAATGAGAAAAGAAGATTTATCTGCAGAGATTGGTCGTCTACGCATGGCGATCAGCACAGCGCGAGCATCACAGCAATCCAGATTTGAATTTGCAAAGAGAGAGATATCTCAGGAAGTGCTTGGTCTTTTACACGACGACTTGTTGCGTGAAGAGGCTTTTGAAATTTCGAAGCATGTCGAATTCGATTTTGCCGCCAATCGGGTCAAGGTAGACGAACAAAGCTATTTCTCCGCAAGCTCGAGAGCCTATCTAAAGACCAGTTTTGCTGCAGGATTTCTTTTTGCGGCGACGAAAGACAAAATGTTCCGCCATCCACGCTTTTGCATGATAGACATCGTGGAAGACAAGGGAATGGAGCCAGATCGAACCAGAAACCTGCAATTACAGTTGGCTAAAAGGTGCGAAAACGCGACATCGAGGCATCAGCTAATTTTTGCAACCTCTATGATTGCGCCTGAGCTTGAAGATAATGGATTTACAGTAGGCCGGTTTTCTACCCGTCAACATCATACATTACAGTTTTCTGACGTGCAGAAGTAGCTAATTCAGGTGGACGTTTCCGGCGCTTCAGTAGCCGACTTTGAATATTGGACTGTCCTTCAGGCGGTATCCAACGATGATCACAGATGTGTGTCGTCGCGATGTTAGCATGACCGAGCCTTCCTTGGACTTTGGCCGTGTCTGCTGATGTCTTAAATCTAGGCGGAGGCGGCAGGTTAGCTTCCGGCCACCTTCTCGATCGTTACACATCCTATCTTCGTGTTTGGACGGTCGGACAGACAGCACCCTAAACATCCTATGGCCGCAATCCGGATTTCCTGCCCGCACCGGCAACGGCTTGCCGCAGGCGACCCCGGTCCCGAGCAGAATAAACTGCATCCTTGATGTTTCGCAGATCAGGACTGCGGGTCGGCTGTTGAAGAGGAATAATTAACAAGCTCGCATGTGCGTGCAAAACGCTTTGGCCTGAAATCAAAGGTAGGGCTGTCATTGGCCGCGACGTTGGAAATTCATATAACCAAAGCGGGGGAGCGCCGCCGAATCTCCTCGTACTGAGGGCGATATTCGAAGGATCAGACGATTACATGTGGCGTAAATGATAGCAGTCATAGTATCTGGAATCTAATAGCGCTCCAAAATTCAAAGGCATCTTTGTGATTATCTATGCTCGAGGCATCGCAATAATTGAGCACCATGATTCTGGTAAACAATTTGAAATTTACCCTGATGATTTGGATTGGGAGCTGACGGGCAGTGACGATCGTGGCATGGGGACTGAAACCATCTATGAAGCCTTGGTCGAGCATGATGCACTTGGCGATTTGCGTTGGACGGTGTCAGAGTATCCCGTTGGAGTAGAGAATTTTAAGAAAACCGATGTCGGCGAACATCGGATTGTCGAAGATTTCGATTATGGGCTCGAGCATGTGTCCGAGTTTGACGACGACGACCCGGCGACCCTTAGAGATAGGTTTAAAAACAACCCCGGCTTTACGAAGGCACTGACCAAGGCCACGGTAGCCAAATACTTGGTAGACTGGTTCCACTATTTTTACGAAGACCCTGCCAACGAGACACCATACAATAGTCGTGAGGGGGGCTATCTTTACATCAAGGGGGGGCCGTATTCGGCAGAGGAGGAACTTCGGGAAAATTTCGAAGACGTGGTCTCAGAAGATGCCATTCTTGAGGCCGTGGAGGATATCCAGAGCGATGGCCTGTATGATTGGGCACCCTCACATCGACATCCAGCAAGTGCAGAGTTCTATGGTGAAGCGGCTGTAGAAAATTATGTGCAGGATGAATTTTCATTTGAGGGCTTACTCAAAGGGATAGCCCGCGGAAACCGGGGTGTAGGTCTCGGTAGCGAAGAAGAGAAGGCTGTACGCGCCGCAGTTTTGGAGCAAATTGCCGCTCTGAAAGACGACCTTCCCAAGCCCGCAACCCATGGGGGCATCGGCCACAATCAGCCACCTGAAGAATTTGAGCTGCAAGGAGAAGAACTCAAGGAAGTTGCTGAGAGTCTTGATACGATTGAAGTAGAACTTGCCTCAGTTGAGCCAAATGTTGAGACTGTAGCCCAAAAAGCATCGCTTCTCAGGAAGGCGGTTGGTTGGGCCGCGGGCAAAATTGACACGACTGTCGATGCATTCTGCAAATCGTTCGGGACGACTCTTGGCAACACTGCTGGTGTTGCCATTCCTGCCGTACTTCTCGCACTACCTTACTGGGGCAAACTGGCGATGTTGCTCGGAAGCCTGAAAGTATGGCTTTTGCTTGCCTTAGGATTGTGACCCGATTGGGCGCTTTCTGAACATTGGGTCAAATTCAGGTTTCCAAGAAAACCGACTGATAGGCTTTGATTTAGTCATCTCCGCTATCGGGATGCAGGTGGGAATGTCCTATGTCTCACATGAAGGCGACTGCCGCCTGTCTGTTCCTGTATTACTAAACAGACAGGCGGATCAGGGAGAGAGACGATAGTCGGCTATCGATAATGCGAGATCGAAAGCAGCCATTCGCAGCGTGGATTTCTATGACAGCTACCGACCCCAATCACGAGGCATGCTGCCAGCTCTTGAACACGAATTCGAGGCTGTAGCCATCGGGATCGAGCACGTTCGCGGCATAATAACGGAGATCATAATGAAGCCGCGCACCGGGTGCTCCCATGCCTCCACCTGTAGCTTCGGTGGCACCGGCCGCGATCGCTGCAGCGTAGGCGGCATCAACCTGCCCCCGCGTATCCGCGACGAAGCCTATATGAGCAGCTCGTCCTTCGACCACGCCCGGTCGCAGCCAAAAGAAGATGCGTCCCTTGCAACCAAAGCCCTTGAGATCGGGGTGACCGGGAGGAGCGTCCTTGCCATCGTAATCGACACGATCAGTGATGCCGAGCGGCGCGAGTGCCCGCGTGTAGAAGGCGATGGAGCGGTCAAGATCGGCAACAGATAGGAAGACGTGATCGAGCATTTCTGATCTCCTGTTCAGACGACGTAACCGCCGGCGACTTTGATCCTTTGCACTACCTTGACCGCCTGCTCCGGATTGCGGTTATAGGTGAAGATTACGCGGCTACCGCCGGTGATGATCGTGATTTTCATAGGGTGTTCTCCGCTACTTTTCGAGTGACTTGGAGATAGCTGTTGAGCCCATTCGCGGCAGCGCCCGATTCTCCCTCGATTTTGCCTATTCCTGCTTTGCGTTTGCCGCGACCACACGAGAGGCGCACAAGAGGCACATGAAAAACCAGCTTGTAGAACTGCGTCACCTTGCTTCAATCGCCCGGAACAGGCGTACCGAGACCGGTATCCCGCGCGTGGCGATGGTGCAGGGAGCGATACCAGAGCACGAATTGGCAGCGGTCTATGATCCAATGATCAACCTCATCCTGACCGGCAGCAAGGCAATGACGATCGGCGAACGGACAATGCGATACGATCCGGCTAGCTATTTCGTGATGTCGCTGGATCTGCCCGCTGTTGGCGAGGTGTGTCCGGATGCTGTCGGCAATCCCTATCTGGCCGTCAGCCTCACGATCGACCCGCAGATGGTGGGCATGTTGCTTGCCGATCTCGGCCATGTCGCCCCACCGCCGTGTTCGAGTGGGTTCTCGGTAGCGACGGTGACGCCCGAGTTGCTTGATGCGTGGCTGCGGATGCTGCGACTGATCGATAATCCAACCGATATTGCTGCGCTGGCTCCGGCCTACGAACGCGAGATCCTGTACCGGGTGTTGCAGGGACCGCACGGCGCAATGCTGCGCGACATCGCCATGCCCGACACCGCCCTATCGCGCGTCCGGCTCGCCATCCACTGGATCCGCACGAACTTCAAGTTGCCGTTGCGGGTAGAGGCCCTTGCCGAGATTGCCGCAATGAGTGCCTCAGCCTTCCATCGCCACTTCAAGGCTGCGACGGCGATGAGCCCGCTGCAGTTTCAGAAACGTATTCGCCTGCTTCAGGCGCGAATGCTGCTGATAGCCAGCGCCCAAAGCATCGCTGCAGTGGCTTATGAGGTGGGGTACGAAAGCCAGTCCCAGTTTACTCGGGAATATACACGCTTCTTCGGTCAGCCTCCCGCAAGGGACGTGCGTCGAATTCAGCGCGAGCTACGCGACGGCTTGGCCTGACGGTCACCGGTGACCATGAAAATGTCGGCTTTCGGCAAACGCCCCCAACCGCCTGAATGACCGAGATGTAGGCGGAAGCGGACCTGCTGCTTACGCCCTCTTATCGGTCATTTTTGTTGCCCAATGAGTGTCTACTAAGCGGACATAGTTGAAGAAGCTGCTTGACCGC
>NZ_JAERLZ010000026.1:0-13123 GCF_018256175.1 Gluconobacter sp. Dm-44
AGGCCCACCCTCCATCGGTAAGACTGTGAATCACGGAACACCGCTCAGTTCAATAAATTAATAGGTCCTGAGCCTAGATCTTACGGATTTGTTGATCTGGGCGCTCCCGCCGCAGTTGGTTACGAGCGAAAAAGAGACATTTTCCTCTATTGCTAATGGCACCCGATTTGGTGTGCAGCCGTGCCATGTTGCCGATGGGTTGATGGCAGTCATTTTGCGCATTGACGAAGCAGGTATCGATGCGGTTTCGAATCAGATAGGTTTCACGCAGCTCTCTGACAGAAAGCGAAATGAGTTGATGATGCTGTTGGATGACATTGGCGCCGTGGCGCCACGCTGGGGTATTTTTCCGATTAGCGCCGATCCGTATCAGGGGGTGGGAAATAATACCCCTGATGCAGAGAGTTACGCGATGGGCGATGGTTGGGACGGTGTTGCCGAATTACGGGCGGCATTGCAGAACGCCTTTAGAAATGCTAATGAACTCCGCATATTGGCCGGTTTCCGCTATGCTTCAATGGCTGTTGCCGAATTGGTACGCAGCGTTCAGTGCGAGCGCAACGAACGTGATGATGCACTGCAGACATGCGCCGGTGAACTCGAACGCCTCAAGCTCTGGTCGATAAACCTCGATAATTTTCACGACAAATGGAAGGCAGAACTGGACCGCATTATCGAAGACGAATTACTCAGTGCGAGCAGGCGGGGAACCGGGGCTGCTACAACCCTACACGAAAAACTTAGCGCGGCAATCGACCGGTGGAGCGACCAGGCAAGTGCTGCTTTTGAACAACTTACCTTGTCGGCACAGCTGGAGCTGGGTCAGCGGGCCCGCAGCCCGTCGATGGAACGGCTCAAACAGCTCATTCTGGAATTGACAAATATTGAAGACACGCCGCCAAAATCAGAATTGGGCAAAAAGGTCTTCGAGCGCATGGGGCGGCTTGGCGGCGCATTCCGGGAGAGTTTTAAGGCCTATGCGCATTTCGATCTAGGTGTGTCGCTGCAAGACGCGGCCAAGCATATCAAGGAATATGAAAATTCCGGTAAGACATGGGCGGAGTATCTGCAAGATCTTGGTAAAAAAAAGCCGTTTGCGAACGAGGAGGCGGCGCTCAAAGCCAGTGAATATGTCAAATGGGGGCAGGCCATGGGAACCATTGGTCCGATCGTCACGCAGCTTGGCGGTGCCCTTTACGAGATAGGCGGAGACATACTTTCCCAGCGTGAGGCTAACAACAGAGCCAAATTAAGAGAAGATTTGCGTAATGCCCTGCGCACTGCAGTAATGGAGGTAGAAGCGGAAGCTTTAACGTCTTTCAACGAAATGACATCGAGTTTTTTGGCCTTGATCAACAAGCAATCTGCAATGCAGATTGCGGCGAAATCCGCATTTGAGGCGCAAATTACCGCTTTAGAAGGGTACTCGGACACATTGGATACTCTAATGCGTGACCGGCCTGTTTAGTTTGCTGCTTCGTGCTCACACTGTCGAATTTTGCCTCCTGATTACGGCGGGAAAATCCGACAAGCGGAGTTTCTACATCAAGATGTTTAACTTTTGACCAATGTCAAAATACTATACTACCAAATCCTGGGAATCAGCATCTTGGGGCAGTTGTTTTGGTGCGCATGAGAGATGTGTTTTTGATATGTGACAATGAGAAATAATTCATTAAGCGGCGACAGCGTCGTTTAGAGCTCTCACAATCTGAATAATCTCTTGAGCCTGATCTCGGTTGAAGATACCAGCGATGCCCATGTCGTCCAGATCGGTGAACGGGCTCTCATAGAAGCTGGCCGGGTCGACATACCCAGCCTCCGTCAGGCTATTGATAACTAAGTCTAGGAACTCGGTCTGGTCGGCGTTCAACTGGTGTAGCCCCACGAATGTGCTGAAAGCCTCCTTCGCGGCAGCTTTGTCCAAGCCAGTCAATGACCGCAAGAAGCGTCCGAGGCCTCCTTCTTTGTCGAGGGCAGCGATAAGGGTATCATTCGCGACCTCCTGCTCGATCATTATGCGCTGTAGTTCTTCGAGATCCTGCTTAGTCAGGGGCTCACCTCGGCGGACCTTAATCAAGGTGATGTGGTTACGATGAGCGTCGATGAAGCGACGGACCTTCATTTTGAAGCGCGCCTTGTCCACGCCGCTGCCCACCTCCGGCATGGTAACCTCGGTTCCTTCGCCGATGTCATCCTGGAAATCGGTAACGACCACCTTGCGCTCCACAGGCTTGATGAGCTCAGCCAGGTGACGAAGGCGTCGACGCACCATCTCCAGAATCTCCGGTGTGATGTCTTCCCAGAAGGCGTCAGTCTGAATGTCGAGAATCAGCTCCATTTCCTTCGCCACGAGAGGCACGTTGTCGATGCCTTCTAACGCTGAAGCGAAGTTAATGATCCGCATCTGGAGCCGGGTGAAGGCTCCGGTCTGCTTCAGTAGTTCTAGCTGTGTTGTCAAAAGCAACAGGTCGAACTGCTTCGCGGACAGGTTGCCATCATGGAAGGCCGTTGGCAGCCCCGCGATCTCCTCGATTAGCGTCAGCTGGTCGTTGAGGGTCAGGTTATCCCAGCTTTTCGGGTCGCGAAACTTCTCGACACTCCGCCGCTTGGCCCGGACGATGAAGTTGTCCAAAGGCATGCCAAGTACCTCGTCACGGAGCTGCGTTTTGATATCCTTGATCAGCGCCTCGTGCGGCTCGCCTGCGTCTTCTAAAGCCTCAATCAGTTCGACGCGTGATCCGAACAGTCGCTCGCCTAGCGGTTTGGCCGTGGGGCCATCAGTCTTGTTGAGGTTTTCTTGGAAGAACTCAAGGTTCTGGCAGTAGTCAAAGATAACGAACTGCTGCTTGTCTTCACCCGGCCCAAACAGACCGGGGCACAGGCGGGTGCCTCGACCGACCATCTGCCAGAACTTGGTCTTGGACCTGACGATTTTGAAAAAGACGAGATTCACGACCTCGGGTACGTCGATGCCGGTATCCAGCATGTCGACCGAAACCGCGATGTGCGGGGCCTTGTCCGCCTCGGAGAAGTCGTCAATTAGCGACTGGGCGTAGCTGACGCTGTAATCGATCAGCTGGGCGAATTGCCCCTTATAGTATGGATAGGCCTCATTAAAGCGGTCGACGATGAACCGGGCGTGCTTGCTGTTCTTGGCGAAGATGATCGTCTTGCCCAGCCGGTCGCCCCCCTCGACCTTGATCCCGTTGCACATCAGGTGCTCCAGCACCTTGTCCACCGTGTCCTTGTTGAAAAGCCACTTGTTCAGGTCGGCACTTTCAATGCGGTCCCGCTCCGTGCCTTCCTCGTCCCACTCGATAGCGTCCCAGGCTTCCTTCTCTTCGTCGGTCAGCTGATCGTAGTCGATGCCGTCGCGCTGGAACTTTAGTGGCACGGAGATGGTGGTCGGCGGCACGAGGTAACCATCGTCCACGGCATCATTGAGGTCGTAAGCATCGGTGGGTACGCCCTTCTCGAGCCCAAACAGGGAATAGGTGTCCTTGTCGATCTCATCGCGCGGTGTCGCGGTCAGCCCGACCAGTAGGCTGTCGAAGTAATCGAAGATCGCCCTGTATTTACGGTAGACCGACCGGTGCGCCTCGTCGATCACGATCAGGTCGAAATGACCGGGGCCGTAACGCTTTTCACCGCCCTTGCTCTCTTCGATCAGCCCCATCATTGTCGGATAGGTCGACAGGCAGACCCGCGCTCCCACGTGGTCGTTCTTCTTGGTGTCGTGTCGCTCAAGCAGGTTGGCCGAGGGTGTCGAGGGCAGATGCTCCTTGAACGCCCCGTGGGCCTGTTTCACCAAGGCGATCCGGTCGGCCAAGAAGAGCACGCGCTTCACCCGGTTGGCCCGCATCAGTTGGTCGATCAGGGCGATGACGGTCCGGGTCTTGCCGCTGCCCGTGGCCATGACCAGCAGGGCCTTGCGTTGAGCATCGCGTTCGATGGCCTCCCCCACACGGCGAATGGCCCGCTGCTGGTAATGGCGCCCCGCAATCTCCGGGTCTACATCGACCTTCGCCAAGGGGCGGACGTTCTCCCGGCGCTGCAAGAGCAGCTGCAATTCATCTTTCTTCAAAAACCCTGAGATCCGTCGGGGCGGATAGGCTTGGTCGTCCCAGATCCAGTGCTCATAGCCGTTACTGGTGAAAATCACCGGGCGGCGACCGTATCGCTTTTCTAGACAGTCAGCGTAGAGCTTCGCTTGCTGCTGCCCCGTTCGGCTGTCTTTCTTCGTCCGCTTGGCCTCGACCAAACCTAGAGGCTTCCCGTCGTCGCCCCACAGCACGTAGTCGACGTAACCGTCACCGCTCTGGCTGGGCATGCCCGTCACGGCGAACTCTCGGTCTCGTTCCTGATTGAGAGGCCAGCCAGCCTCGCTCAGAAGCAGGTCGATGAAGTTGTCGCGGGTCTCGGCCTCACCGTAGTCGTGGTCGTCCTGCACCGTGCTGTTGGCCTTGCGCAGTGCGGCCATCTCCGCCCGCACGGCGGCTAGCTCCGCATCCAGCTTGGCGCGTCCCTCTTCAGAAGCACGAAGGGCTTCCTCGGCCTCCGCCGCGCGCTTGCGCTCGGCCTTGATGTCTGCCTCGATCTTCTGAATCTGCGCCACAGTGCTGGCGGTGATTGTCAGCGATTTCTCCAACTTCCCGGCATCAAAGGTCAGCGCCGGGTCCGGGCGATCGATCTTGGCATAGGTCCGGGCAATCCAGTAGCAGACATGGAACAACTCGCGTACACAGGCGCTGGCATCATAGGCGCTCAGCGGCTTTCCGGTGTCATGGGCGGCGCGGTTGCCCTGGTCCTTGATGTAGCGGGCCTTGATGACAATGGCGGGGCCGGTCAGCGCCTGCAGGCTCGGCTCTGCAATCATCGCGGCTAGCGTGTCGGTGTAGACCACCCGCAGCGCCGGGTCGGTCCGGTAGAGCCACTTCAGCGCCGTCTCAAGCGTCAGCCGCGCCCAGAAGCACGCGCCCCTTGGGTCAGACAACGCGTGGGTCTCGGCTTTGCTCGCCGTTTTGAAGAGGGCTGGAAAGTCTGCTGACAGAAAACTGAACTGGCTCATGTATTAGCTTCCTCAAAACCGAATCCCGTTTCACCCGGAATAGCTTGACCAAGAGGGAAATCGGTTGCTGTGATCACGAGCTGACGCATGCCCGTTTGGATGGAATAAATTTTGGCAGCACGGATAAAACTGGTGGTCAGGCAATCCTCAATCCAAATAAATCTTCTCTGGATCCATGGAGGGACTCAAATAAGGGGAAAGCCCTGTCAAAATCACAGATATCGAAAGGAGATCGCGCATATCAACTTCACGCAGTTGGCTGGCTGGATTACCGCCATGGCGAATTCCCGGATAGTCGGACGCAAAGCCATAGATGGCTTTTGCGGCCTCCCTGACCTTGTTGTGAGGCCACACACCCGCCTTGTCGCACATTGCACCGAAGGTGTTCGCCCTCCGGCCTTGCGGAATGCGGTTTTCCATATCGGCATTATAGGCAAGTATGTTCGGGTGCTGGGATAACATAGCTTCGAGCAGATTGAACTGAGCCGCAATGCATTGCTTCATTCTTCGAGGCGATCGCTCATCGTGCAGATCTCGGATCGTCTCCTCGAAGGCCGCCATTAGCTCGGCCAGAGCGGCATCTTGAGCGCTGGATATCCTCAGATCTCGCAGCATCTTTGTGAATAGTCCTGGAAGCGTTGGATATATCGACATCCTATGGTTAAAGGACGGTCGGCGGACGTCGTAGCGAAGGCTGAACTTCTCAATGAAAGTCTGGACGGCAACGAAGTACGCGTTTGACAGCTGATCGCTGCCGGCATCGTCGAAAGGTTTAAAGGACTTCTCCAGAATTTCGACGATGGCATGTTCCGAGGGCGCATCGTCGAAAAAATTGTGGATGTAATCCCGTGCGAGACCATCGTCTGTGCTGGCATCCATGTAGGTCTCCAGCTTGGCTTGATGCCGTTCGGAAGCCGTTTCGTAGGTTGCGCGTGCTTCGAGGTCTTCCGGCAGGTGTAGCTCACCGTCGTCATTGTAAGACTGGTATGTCGGGGCGACCGGCGGCACCGGCCTTGGTAGTGCAGACTGAAGGATATCCAGCCAGAGGTCTTCGACCTTGATGTCGTTCTCTTCAATGAACTCGAACAGAGGTTCGAAGACCTCGGCCATCAGCAGGGTTTGGACTCCCAGAAATTCGCCACGCATCAGAGCTTTCCCCGGAAGGCGCGATGTTGGAGGGAGGAGAAGAGGGTTTGTGCGTGTTCCGCACACCGTCGAAGGCGGAGTTCTTCAGCGGTCAACGCGGAAATAGCGGCGTCGAAGGCGCTCTGCTTTTCGACAGGTGGGACACGAACCTCAAAAGATTGGCACGCCGGCAGCGGCAGGTGCTTGACTGTCGAGCCGGACCCTGACTGGCTGAACTGCAACTCAAAGTAGGGGGACATCATTTGGTACGACAGGAACTCGGGCAATAGGATGTCAGCGTCGGGTCGGTACAAAAACAACCGCTGCCCTAAGAATACGCCGGTCTCACGAAGCACCCCGACTTCCCCGACGGGGGCTTCTCTCGTCAGCAGAACATCACCGGGTCGAGGCGTGAGCCGACGGTTCCAACGTTCGAAAGTTTGTTCATCTACATACCGCACAGTGTCGAGGTTAACGACACCATGCCTGATGTTGGTGGTTCTGATCATCCGCCATGGGGTTTGGCCTTCAACGACCGGAGCAGTACGGTTGACGCAGTCCACCATGGCCTCACAAACTTCACCTATTGGCTTGGTTTCCCAGCCCTCGGAGTTGATGCTTAGGTCCCCAAACATCTCATGAAAGATCGCTTGGCCGAGGATGCCCAGTTTGTCGAGGGCGCGGGTGCGAAGGCGACAGAGCTCTGCTGCCTGATCCAGTATCCCCGCAATCCGCTTCTGCTCCTCCAGCGGCGGGAGGGGGATTTCGTACTCCTTCAACTCCTTCGCGGACAAATGCTTGACCGTCACAAACGGCGTCCTGTCGGAGATGACTTGAAGGATCTGAGGTAGCAAATGAAAGAGGTAACCGTCGTCTAGCCCCTCGGCTGCAGAAACTTTGCACACCCGCTGGTTTAAGAGTGCTTCTTCAGAAGCCCATCGTGACCTATTAAAGTCACCATCCATGCCGACCAAAATGTCGCCGCACCTGACGATGAAGCGCGGATCGAAGTCACCGGAAAAAAATGTGCTAGTCGCCCCGGACACTACGTCTCTGATGCGCACCAACGGCATACCTTTGCCATCAGTGTTGAAGTCCTTCGACTTAAAAGCAAAGCCGGATAGAACTTCAGCAACATCCCCTAGCGTCGTACGCGTCCAGTTCTTGGGCCAACTCATCCCAGCATCCCCTCAAGTCGATCTAGCCCCTCGGCGATCTCGGCCTCCAGTGCGCGCAGTTCCGCGATGATCTCGGCGGGGGCAGCATGGTTGACTTCCTCGTGCTCGATTTCCTTGTAGCGGTTCAGCGACAGATCCCATGATCCGGTGGCGATGATGTCCTCGGCGGGCACCATGAAGCTCTGCGCAGTGCGCGGACGCGCGGCCTCGGCCTTCCGATCGCCCCAGCGGGCGAGGATGTCGGGCAGGTTGTTTTTCGCATACTCCTCGAGCATCAGCGTCTGAGTCGGGCAGGCCCCGAGTTTCTCCGCCTCCAGCAGCGGCGTGCGCTTGTCATCAAGGCTGAAGCCGTCCGCCGTCATGTCGTAGAACCACACGCCCTCCGTGCCGCCGACGCCGGTCTTGGTGAAGACCACGATGGCGCAGGACACACCGGCATAGGGGCGGAAGACGCCTGAGGGTAGTTTGATGATGGCGTCGAGCTTGTGTTCCTCGACCAGCATCTTGCGAATGTCCTTGTGAGCGGTCGACGACCCGAAGAGCACCCCGTCCGGCACGACCACTGCCGCGCGCCCGCCGACCCGCAGCTGCCGCAGGAAAAGCGCCATGAACAGCAGCTCGGTCTTCTTGGTCTTGACGATCTTCAAAAGGTCTTTGGCCGTGGTGTCATAGTCGAGCGATCCGGCAAAGGGCGGGTTGGCAAGGATTAGGGAATAGGCGCCCGCGTCGGTGCCATGTTCCTCGGCGAGGCTATCACGGTAGGAGACATCGGCGTTCTCGACCCCATGCAGGGTCATGTTCATCGCGCCGATCCGCAGCATGGTCGCGTCGAAGTCGAAGCCGTGGAACATGCCGTTGTGGAAGTGGTCGCGGGTTTGCTTTTTTCGCAACATCTCTGGGTGGTGGTCGCGCAGGTATTCGCCCGCCGCCACGAGAAAGCCGCAGGTGCCCGCTGCCGGGTCGCAGATAGTGTCGCCGGGCTGAGGCTTCATGATGTGGACCATCAGCTCGATGATGTGGCGGGGCGTGCGGAACTGGCCGTTCGTGCCTGCGCTGGCGATCTTGCCTAGCATATACTCGTAGACGTCGCCCTTGGTGTCGCGGTCGTCCATGGGAATGTCGTCGAGCATCTGCACGACCTTGGCCAGCAGGTTGGCGTTGGAGAAACCAAGCCGCGCGTCCTTCATGTGGGTGCCGTAGGACGATCCTTTCTCACCTAGCTGACGCAGGAAGGGAAAGACGTGCTCATCCACGATGCGCATCATCTCTCGGGCCTCGAAATGCTTGAAGCGGGACCAGCGGAGATTGTCGTAGGGCTCGCCCTTGTCGTCGGTCCCTTCGGGGAAGATGCGGCGGGCGATGGGGAGGCCGAGGTCTTCTGACTTGCGCTCCTCGACTGTCTGGAGGTCGTCGAGCCGCTTGATGAACATGAGGAAGGTGAGCTGTTCGATCACGGAAAGCGGGTTGGAGACCCCGCCGGACCAGAACGCGTTCCAGATCTGGTCGATTTGAGTTTTGATAGATCCTGTGATCACGTGCTGCCTACTATAATAGTTGCGCGGTCCATATGTATGAGGGGCGCTTTGTAAATAACTGAACTTCGAATTTATAGGCGGGGATCATGACCATTCCCAGCGAAATTCCTGATCGCTCATTCTGGGGGTTGCTGAGATTTTGATGATTGCATCCGAGCGGCGTTGGTGAAAGACAGGCCATTGGGATCAAGGCACTCTTTGCGAACAAAGATTCCGGGATAGGTCACGTCTGATCTTCATCCTCGAGCCCGATATATCATCAGGGTTCTGGATTGTGATGCCGACCAATCGATTGGGAGTTGTTTGGTATGTGTGACACAGGTGCCGTCGCGTCCCTTTCGTTAAATGCAGCCATCGTGTCCAGCGACTGACGTAACTGTCCTTTCTGCTTCAGATCTCTGATGGTGTTTCGGACAGTGTCGGGAAGTGCCTTTGGAGGCCGCGCGACATCAAGTAACGCAGCGATATGTGCCTCAGCCCGATCTTTTTCAGACTGACGCTCGTCGTGCCATTTCTCAATAACACGCGCACGCTGCTGTTCCGCCTCCCGACAACAGTCTTTAATCCAATCACGTCGGGTTTTCTCGCTGAGTAAAGTCTGAAGCAGTTCTTGCCTGTTCTCCAGATACTGTTGGCGGCTCATTTCCTGTTCCATAGGAACCGGGATCTGAAGAGGCGCAGGTTTCCGGCTGCTTAGTCCGAGATGATAGAGGATAAACTCGACCACATAGCGCAGGATCTCAGCCAGCTGGGCCAGAGCCTGTTGGAGCCGCTTTTCAGCTTCCGAAATCTTCTTCTGCCTCGAGAAAACCCATTGCTGGGCTTCAAGATCATGCAGTTCTTTGCGTGCCTGAAGAACTGCATGATTGGCCCGTCTGAGCTTTTTCCAGCCGTCTTGCATCATCTGGAGTATGCAGTGTGTCTGAATGTTCAAAGGGCTCTCTGGCCCGTAGCGTTTTTCTAACGGATGCCTAGCGTTCAGAACCGACCGTGCGGCTTGCATCTCCTGTTTCCAATCTTTCAGATAAATCTGAAAGCCTTCGCTGAATTTTTCCGGGCACAAGGGCGAGCCAATGGACGGAAGGCGCTTTTGTATGGCTTTCAATTCGGCCTGAGCACGTTCCGAAAGTCTCTGTCTTTGCTGCTCTGATAAGAGCGATGGTTCAGTCCAGAGAAGGTCTTGTTCCGCCTGATTGACTGAATTTCTCTGCTGACGTCGAAGGTCGGAGCGTTTCAGTCGTCGCGCGACGGGACGTAAGTCAGTCGCAGCATGGATTGCGGCCTCTTTTTCTAAAAGCTCCCGAAAGTCCTTCGTCCGAATTTTTGTCAGCCGTGTGAATGACCCGATCAGCGTACCATCTTGGGTTTCAATGATATGGGCATCCCGACGCCTGTCTGTGCGATCTCCTGATCTCATGTGCCAGTTTCTGGTAACCAGAAACTGACGAAAGGCTGTCAGGTCATTGTCTGAGGCTTGCCAGAATTTCAGGATTTCGCGCCTGGCTGTCGGGAGGTCAAAATCTTGCCGCTCCGTTATCCTGCGAGCTTGCGATGTATAAGCTGCAACAGGGCGGGTAGACCTGTCTTCAGGCGCAAGTGCCGCAATCCTGTCCGCAGCATCATGGTTACCTTCTGCTCTCAGGGCCTTTGCAATGGCGCGATCATGCCGTCCAGCGACCAAAGCATGATCCAGTTGGATTTCCTCAAGTCGAGCAATTTTCTCAAGCCGTTGCCACGAAAAATGGTTGCTGAGAACATGCTCGTCTTGCCATTCTGGCAGGAGAAGGTGGCCATGTGTGCTGCCATCCTTTTGATGAATGACGAGTGTCATGCGGCTGGGATCAGCAGATAGTTCTGCACAGATGCGTTCCGCAAAAGACGCCAGCTGTTCATCCGTCATCGGCTCTGCGGGATTGAAGGCAATATGCCGCAGGCCGTAGCGGATATTTTCACGCCGTGCCTCTTTCATCCAGTCTTTCAGCAGGTAATCGCTTCCTGATAAAACACGGATGGCCTCATTCTTTGCACCCGCAAGAACATGCTTAGAGACGGCTTCATGGCCACTCGACGTCTTGATGCGTGTCTCTTGCACAATCATGGCGAGGCACCTGCATCGCCTTTAATGTAAGACCGGGCCTGCCATATGTGCCTCGGCTTGAGAGAGAAAGCGTCGACGACGCGGCAGAGGCAAAAAGCGGAGCAAGCGGTCCGTTCGGTCTTTGGTCGCCTCAATTGCATCGAGAACATCACCGCAGCGAACAGCCTCTCCGCAATGAGCTGCATGGGCAAGCTGGTTCAGGTTGTTACCAGTGCGGCTGAGCTCAAGGCGCAGGAGGCGGAGTTCAA
Organism: Gluconobacter sp. Dm-44; assembly: GCF_018256175.1. Lineage (NCBI taxonomy): Bacteria > Pseudomonadati > Pseudomonadota > Alphaproteobacteria > Acetobacterales > Acetobacteraceae > Gluconobacter > Gluconobacter sp. Dm-44. The sequence goes on from NZ_JAERLZ010000026.1 coordinate 11,256, forward strand.
GAGCAAGCTCTGGTGTCTGCTGTCCTGTCATCGCCTGCTCTTGCAGAAGAGAGCGGACATAATGAGCCGTGGTCGCATGTCCATGCCGCCGGGCTGTTCTGGCCCAGGCGTCGAGTTCCGCTGGATGGGCTCTGATGGAGAGACGAGAAGAACGAGGAGGCGATGCTACTGGTCGGGAAGGCGTGCAAGGCATGGCGGCATCCTTTTGAGGGGGTCAACGGGGGAACTCCCCCTTGCCAGCTGTTGAATGGGTAGCCATTCGACACTGCTGGCTGAAGACAGAAGAACCTCTGAAGAACAGGATACCAATTCGAGGGTTGGATTTCAGAAATGAACGCTAACAATTTTCAAATAAGGAGTTATTTCCGAGGAAATAGGAGAAATATTCACTGAAAAATATATTCAGGAAACGTCGAATTTTGGGAATACGAAAGACGGATACTGAATCGCTTCGACCGTCCTCTTGAGGTTCTGCATCTCAATGCCGCTGAGATACGTCGTGGCTCCCTGACTTTTATGGCTGGCCTCATGTCCCAGCAACGCATCAATCCAAAGCTCCCGGATATCGCTGTTCTGGTTTCGTAAAAGCGTCGAGACAGTATGCCGGAACCCGTGAAACGTGACCGCTGGGGGAAGCTCCATCATTGTTTTGTAGCGTGAAAACGCCCGACTGAAGTCAGCACCACGATTTCCATCCTGAGAATTCTTCAGGTCAGAGAAGAGATACTTCTCGCCCGTCTTCCGGAAATTCAGAATGCCCCAGCCGAGGAGGGCGGAGTGGATAGGAACGAGACGTTCTCCAGCCTCAGTCTTAGGCGACCAATTGTCGTCAGGATGTGCGCAAATGCGGAAGCATTGAACGCCGTCTATGGTCTGAATGTCTTCATTACGCAGGTTGCAGATTTCTCCCAGGCGCATCCCGCTATAAGCGGCAATCATCGTGATGCCTTTGAAGGTATCAGCGGGGATACTGCACACCGGCCATGGCGTTTGCAGAAGTTTACTCATTTCCTCTGCTGTCCAGGCGCGACGTGAGGTTTTCTTAGTGAGATTGAAGTCCCAATTGCCCCAAGGATTCTTCTCAACCATGTCTCGGCGCAGGAGGTCGTTCCAAAGCGATGAGAGGCGCATGAAGTGGTTCTTCACAGTCTTTGCGCTCAGCGTTGGCACATCCTGAGAGGCTGCTCTGTCGATTTCTTCTTGCAGGGAGAGGTTTTTGGTTTTGCCATGTGATGCTGGCAACGAGAATAAGACATCTCTGAAATCACCGGCGACTTTGCCGTCAATCTCGCGAATAGACCTATCACCAAAAGCCTCGATGAAAAGTGCCACGGTTCGGCTGGTGTCTCTTTGTGTCTCAAGACTCTTCGCAGGCTTGCTGTTTAAAAAGCGGTCGAGCGCCTCTGTTAATAGAGTGGCAGGCCGTGCTTTGGGGGTTGCTGCTGCACTCCTGGGCTTTGTTTCAGTTTCACTGCTCGCAGGAGCCGAGGTCTCGTTTGTACGGCCTCTGCTGTTGAGGGCTTGGGTGAAGGTACTCAGGAGCGTTTCATGAAGACGCTTAATTTCGTTCTCGAGAACTTTTTTCTCAGCGGAATTGATATTGGCTGCTTGGATGAGCTTTCGCGTCATTGCCGTCATGTGATTTTGGCTGTCGAGTGCGACCGCAATGATTTTTTCGATGCCTGCGCTCAAAGCCCGGACGTCGTGAGCGTGCTGCATCGTGCTTTTGTAGTATTTGATTTGTCCGGCCATCTCCGCTGACGAGACGTCATTCTTTCGAATTGTCTCCTGTGTTGCCAGCATGTCTTCGTATTTATCCAGCAGAGCACAGTAGGCATCGTCTTTCGTCTTGAAGCCGTGTTGCTGCA
>NZ_JAERLZ010000027.1:0-12398 GCF_018256175.1 Gluconobacter sp. Dm-44
CCGGATCTTCCGCTGAACGCGCCAACATGACCAGTCCGATTGACGAAGACGACGGGGTCTGTATTGCAGGGACAGAAGACTGAGCATCTTTTGTCGACTGTTTCGTGCCATGCGCAAATGTTTGCAGAGTCTGAAGCGCGGATTGAAGCGCTACACTGTTACGGTGATAGTCTGTCGACGAACCATAGTGGGTAGTGTCATCGTTTGAAGAGGACCCGGTAACCCGTTTTAAGTCATGATCTGTTGTCGTTAATGCAGCGGTTCCAAACTGATGGTCCGTTATCCCTGTGGAATAACCGTCCCCTGAGGTCTGCATCATTGCAGTATCGTGAGAAGAGGGAGGCAAAGATGTAAAGAAAGTTTGGTCCGTCATGGCACGCCCAAATTTTTGTACGAAAACATTACATTTAGTAACCCATAGATACAATTCCGTGTCAAACGGTAACGTCGCATCCTCTACTACATGAACGAAGCGAGCCGATGAGCACGTGAAACGCCTCCTGGTGGAAGCGCGCAGCCGCAAGACGTCTTCCGAAAGCCCCCGACCCAACTCCCCGATCCTGCGATGCGACTGACGGAGATGCGACCTGAGAGATGGCGGGTTTTATGGGCAAGGTTAAGCGCAAGAGATATGCGGCGGATTTCAAATCACGGGTTGCCCTGGAGGCGATCCGCGGGGAACTGACGTTGGCGGAGCTAGCGTCGAAACATGGTGTGCATCAGACGATGATCGCCCAGTGGAAACGGCAGGCGATTGAGGGGATGGCGGCGAGCTTCTCGTGGAACGGGATTTTTTACGCGATGCCTCTGCTCGGTTGGGCGTGATCAGAGGCGGCAGATGATTGACCCAGAGCGAGCGCGTCTGCCGATCATCCGGCAATGCAGGCTGCTGCAGCTCAACCGGTCGGGCGTCTACTATCGGCCTAACCAAGTCTCTGGATGAGATGCTAAAAGCGAAGTCGTTCGGAACGGCGAGAATCGATTTTGATAGCGATCAGAGTGAGCTTTTCAGCACACTAGATCCAACATCAAGCGATTGGTCAATAAAGCGGTTTACAATAATAAAGGCACATGTCGAAATACTCATTGGCGACACAAAACCAATTTCTGTAAAAGGTGACGTTACGTTCTTTTTTAGGCGCGGCCGGATCGATTGGGACAATGGAGCAAGCGAATGGTTCTACTCGGAAATAGAGATCGTCAAAGACAATCCAAAATACGGATCGCAGGATCTTTATGATTTCATCTGGTTTACATTTGCTCTTTTCCGCGGGAAGCCAGACCACAATGGGATCCGCGAAGTCGACCCGATCGAGATAATTGAACGCCGTCTCTTCGGTGCTTAGGGTCCAGGAAATGAGGCCTTCTAAGCTGTCCGCATCGCACGAATGGACCGCGTGGTGCCTAGCAACTGTGTTTAAGCGGCGGAGCTAATGCGCCATGGCAGGCCTGTTTTGAGGACGGCGTTGGCGATTGTGATGAGACGCCGTGCGATAGCGACGATCACCAGTTTATGTGGCTTACCCCGCTGTTTCATGCGTTTGGCGACAGCTTTCAGAACAGGATTATGGCAGGCAGCTGCCAATCCTGCTTGGAACAGGACGTGACGGAGAGATCTTCTTCCCCCTGAAATGACACGTTTCCCCCGCATCGCGCCACTATCGTGAGCCATTGGTGCAAGTCCGGCCATGGCAGCAGCTTCTGTCGCCGTCATACGGCCGAGTTCCGGCATTTCTGCGAGAAGCATGGAGACTGATACCGGGCCGATACCAGGAATGGAGCGGAGAAGTTCTGCTTTCGCGGAGAGTTCTTCTGCCTCTGCGATAACGCTTTCAATCCGTTGTTCGAGCTCGCTGATCTGGCTTTCGAGAAATGTTTTGAGGCTGCTGTCCATGTCCTCCAGTTCAGCGCTTATACCCTGCTCGCGGCGCGCCGAAATCTGGGCAGAAAGCCGTTTACGTGCCTCCACCACCTGAGCTCTGCGCACCGTCAGTGCCCGCAGAAACTGGAGTTTTACATCCGGCAGTGTTCGTCCTGCTTCTGGACGAAAAGCCATAAAGCGCGCAATCAATTCCGCATCGATCTGATCGGTTTTCGCGCGTTTCCCCATGGAGAGTGCGAAAGCTTTGATCTGTGCAGGGGGCAACTGGACTGCATTGAGTCCCATACTGATGAGAAGACGCCAGAGTGCCCATTCCTGTCCACCGGTGGCTTCAAACCCACTGGCAGTCGTGCTTGGACGAGACTGAACTTGTCGAGAGGGGCTCCGATAATTGGGCGCGCCATGCGGAGGAAGAATTGGCCTGGAGAGTGCCGTAGAGGCACGAATGCTCCCGGCACCTCCTGTTCGTCCAGCCAAGGCGTTTCTTCCATTATTGCCTCCCAGACAGTTCCACCAGATTTGGCATGGAAGCAGCTCCCCGGCCCGTGCTCGGCGTTCGCTCTTGCCCATAAGAAGCGCGTAACTATTGGTGAACTTCCATATCTGGAGTTCGTCCTCGAGGGGGCGAGCAAACCACTCATCGGCTGGGGTGTTCGTCATCACTAAATCAACTCTGTTCTGAATATCCCTGACGGGCAGGATAGGCGACTTCGTAAGAGTGCGTTTTCATGGCTCTCTTACGACCAGATTGCGAGGCAGAGGTATCAGAAACCGCCCGCAAGCAGCAAATGGTGCGGGCACGGATGCATGTCCCGTGAGTTGAAACACGGTTCTCAGCCAGCTCGATTTGAAAGGCAACAAGCTCTTCCAAAATTTTAGTTGAACTTCGGCTGAACCGCACTTGGCAACACGAATGACTGCTTCCCGCCTATTCCACTCTATAGCAGACATTCCGTTCTCCCCCCTGAACTGCCTGTCCGCTCAAGGAATGTGAAGCGGACAGGCGGCAGACGCCCTCATCTCGGTCATAAGCAGAGCCGTTCAAGCTTCCGGAAAGCGGACGGTCTGCATTAGTCCTCGTTATCCGCCGATGTCCTCCTCCAGACTTCTGATTGCTGCATGTGCAGCTGATCAGGAGAAACTATCATGGAAAAGAAAACGCGTTTTCCATCGCCTACGCTGAAGGCGTCCGTGCCTTGGAATGCAGGAAAAATGGTTGGCGCCAAGAGGGCGCTCAAAGAAAAGCACGTTTGGGCTATTCGGTTCTGGCTGGGGAGCGAGCATCGTATCAGAGACAAGGCTTTGTTTGATCTTGCTCTCGACAGTAAGCTCAGAGGCTGCGATCTTGTCAGCCTTCGTATCGGCGACATCGTGACCAGTGGTCAGGTGCGCCACCGAGCCATGGTCTTCCAGCAGAAAACCCGGCGACCTGTGCAATTCGAAATTACAGAAACAACGCGGGAAAGCGTGCGGACGTGGCTGGAGCACCGCGGTGGTGGCCTGAATGAGTATGTTTTTCCAAGTCGCCTCAGCGCCAAAGCTCACCTGAGCACAAGGCAATACGCCCGGCTTCTGGATCAATGGGTTCAGGCGGTGGGACTGATCCCCGGGGAATATGGAACTCATTCGCTCCGCCGGACTAAGGTTGCCATGATTTACAAACGAACCGGTAATATCCGAGCCGTGCAGATCCTGCTGGGTCATTCAAAACTGGATAGTACGGTTCGATACCTTGGGGTGGACGTTGAGGACGCTCTGGCACTGTCGGAAGCCACGGATCTCTGAAATCGAATGTGTCTCGGGAATTCTCTACCTCCTCCTTCTGTGTACATGATATGATGACACATAGGGAGGAGACCATGAGCGAGCATCTTTCAGATAACGCGCCAGCCCCACAGAAAATCGGGGTTCGGGAGTTCCGGGGAAACCTGACTGCTTATCTGCGGCAGGTCAGGCAGGGCAGTACGATCCTCGTGACGTCTCACGATCAGGTCGTTGCTGAACTGCGGCCACCAACTCCGTCCTATCGCCCCCGTCGTCAGCCGGGAGCTCTTCGTGGGCGGATCAGAATGAGCGAAGATTTTGATCAGACACCTCTCGAGATTCTTGAAAGTATGGAACGCGACCTGTGAAGGTTCTGCTCGATACGCATGCGTTGCTTTGGTGGCTTTCGGACTCCGAACGGCTGGGTGAGAATGCACGAGAGATCATTGCAGATCCGGCCCACGATCTTCTGGTAAGTATCGTGTCACTCTGGGAGATTGCGATCAAAATCCGTATCGGAAAGCTGGATGCGGATATGGATGATATTCTGGCAGCCATCCCTGTGGAAGGCTTCTCTCTGCTGTCAATACAGCCTGAACACCTGCAAATCCTGATATCTTTGCCTCTGCATCATCGTGATCCGTTTGACCATCTCCTGATGGCGCAGGCGCAAGCTGAACACGCCACGTTCCTTTCGGAAGACGGGCAAATGGATCACTACCCCATCAAGAGAATACGCTGTTCATGAATGTAGAAACCGCAAGATCGGTCGAGCGGACTTTGCGGCTACCTGTCTAGATACTGTCGCCACGATGGAGCCGACAGTGACGCCAGCATTCCAAACCTACCATGCCAGAATGATTCGGGTGCTCGATTATATCGGATGTCATCTCGACGATCAGCTGGACCTGGAAGCATTAAGTAAGGTCGCAGCGTTCTCGAAGTTCCATTTCCACCGGCAATTCACGGCGTTCTTCGGACTGTCAGTTCATCGTTACATTCAGCTTAGCCGAATGAAGCGCGCTTCGTTCCGGTTGGCCTATCGTGACGATCAGAGCGTCACGCAGATCGCGATGGATGCCGGCTACGACGCCCCCGATGCTTTTGCCCGCGCTTTTCGGCAACGGTTCGGGCAGTCACCGTCATCGTTCCGAAAATCTCCTGACTGGGAGACGTGGCTTACTGCCTTCGGGCCTCTCATGAATGCGAGAAATAAGCTCATGCAACAGATTTTCAACAGAAGTGATGTGACCATTCGAGAGGTGTCACCCATTCGGGTGGCGATCATGGAGCATCGTGGGCCTCCCGCCACGATCGGGACGACCATTCAACGGTTCATCAGATGGCGAAAAACGGTCGGGCTTGTGCCGCGGAGTAGCGAGACGTTCAACATATTTCGTTGCGACCCGCAGGCCACAGACCCAAACGATTACAGACTGGATTTATGCGTTGGGACTGAGCGGGTCTTCGAAGCAGGCAATGAGGAGATTTTGTCCAGCACCATTCCTGGCGGGAGGTGTGCCGTCTTGCGGGTCGTAGGTCATACCGACGATCTGGAAACCGCGGCTCTCTATCTCTACCGCGACTGGCTCCCGCAAAGCGGGGAGGAAGCCCGCGACTTCCCCCTCTACTGCCAGCGCATCGCATTTTTTCCCGCGGTGCCTGAGCACGAGGCGGTTGCAGACCTATTTCTACCGCTTAAATAAAAGACTGGAATGGCCGCCTGCACCTTCCAGAATTAAGCAGGAGATAAGCCAGCTTATCGCGCAAAATCCCTGTCCGTTTAGTCCCTGAGGGAAGCAGAACTCTGCTTACGCCTTCGATATGTTCAGATGCCGACCTCTCCGTCAATTCCGAGACGGTTCAAGCACAACACCTGATTTGAACTCCGCCGCTCATCTTACGCGTAACCTTACCCATAAGCCCGTCCTCTCGCAGGTCGGATGACAGCTTATCGTCCTGTCCGAAAAATGGTGTCCACCTCTGTATGTGAAAAAGGGTATGTTTACACAAAACCCAGCATTATGCCTGACAGGAACAGTGCTGTCAGAACAAGTGAGAGATAGGTCAACACCATTCCAAGCCCTCGCAGAGGTGCATCATTGCCGTACATGCCGATAACGTGGAGAACTCGCCCGCAAACAAGTGCGATACCGATACTCAGTGCAGGCCATAGGGAAGCGGTTTCCGCTTCGGTCAGAACGAGGCCAATCAGGCAGAGAGGAACATATTCGATGAAGTTTCCCTGCGCCCTGATACGGCGATGCAGCGGTTGATCAGGGCTGTCCCCGATCATATCTCCTATCTTCACGCGACGTAGAGACACGGGAATAGAAAGCCCGATCAAAGCGACTGAGAAAATGGCGATAAAAAAGGAACTGATGGGAAGATGAGGCATGTATTCAGGGCTCGATTGCTTGAGGCTCCGCCAAAGCGGAGCCTCTGGCTTGCTTAGTCTGAGACGATGTCGAACGTATTGCCGTCCGGATCGAGGAATGTTGCGTAACGGATCTGCGGGAGTTCATAGCGTTTGACGAGCGTTGCGCCGATACTGAGCAGGTGCTGACTTTCATGGTCGAGATCAGGTGTTCTGAGGTCGAGATGAACGCGATTGCGCTGTGTGGGAACCTCTTCGATCTTCTGAAACTGGATGAGAGGAAGGTCGGGCGATGGAGCCAGTTGGACGATCTGGCCATAATCATTGCCAATCGCTAGTCCTAGAGTCTTGGACCACCATGCTGCGAGCTTCTGCGGATTGGTGGTATCGATAGTGACAGCGTGAATTTTCATGATCTGTTTCCTTGTAACGGGATCGGCCCGAGCGGCAATGAACTGCAAGGGAGAGGCAATCATGGTGATCCCTCCAGTTGCCCCGATCAGTGCTCGTCGCGTTACCGGTTCAGCGCGCGCTGTCGATGATCGATCCACCATCGGGTGTCAGAGAATATCCCGTCATGAACTGGGCATCCTTGCTGGCCAGAAAGAGAACCACAGGGGCAATGTCTTCTTCCGGGGAACCATAGCGACCAAGCGGGTTGGTGGCTGGCGGCACATTGGCCTCTGGTCCCCAGGTTTCGGCGACGGGGAGAACATTGTTGACAGTGATCTTGTCAGCGGCCCATTCACGCGCAGCCGTTCTGGTTAGCGCACGCACGGCCTCCTTTGCCATATTGTAAGGCCCCATACCTGCAAGGCCGATAATCCCGGCCATCGAACCAAAATTGATGACGCGCCCAGTGCCGCTGGCCTTGAGATGAGGATAGGCAGCCTGCATAAAGTGCAGGTAAGCGGTTGGTCCCATGTCGAAATTGCGCTGAAGCTGCTCAGTCGACAGATCAAGGATCGACGAATAGGCGACGGTTGCATCGAAAGCATTGTTCACAAGGATGTCGAGACCGCCATAAGCCGCAACCACCTTGTCCACGGTTGCCTGGATCTGGTCCGCATTTCCTGCATCGGCAGGGACCGCCAGAGCGGTGCGGCCAGCAGCTTGGATATCGGCAACAACTGCATCGACGCCAGCCGGTGTGCGTGACAGCACGGCAACCTTGGCGCCTTCAGCGGCAAACAGTTTGGCGGTGGCGCGACCGATGCCACGGCTGGCGCCTGTGACGAGTGCGATTTTTCCTTCAAGTCGTCCCATGGTCATTTCCTTTCGGTGTTCGAGGTTATTGCTGTGTCAGCGCGTGCAGGTCACGGCGTATGGAGACGGGACCGCACGTGCCGTGTTCTGGGTCGTGAAAGACGCGGCCAGCAGCACAAGACCGATCAAAGCGGGCAAGGCACCCTGAGGTTTCCGAACCCCGAGATGCGCCGATCCGGACAGGAGCAAGTGAAAGAAGATACCCGCATAGGCCAGATCGCTCAGGGGAATGCTGATCCGTGAGAGGATTGCCAACGGTCCCAGAATCTTGACCGCGATCATGAGTGGCACGAGGTATGGTGCTGGATAGTTCAAGTCCGCTAGTGTCTGTCGAACCCACGCGGCTTTGGTCAGATACAGGGTCGCAGAACCGAAATAGAGCAGCGACAGAAGGATCGTGCTGATCCAGTAGAGAAGGGTTGCGGTCATAACTGTTCCCGATCGCATCGTGCTTCGATGAGATCATCGGCCCGATGTCACGCTGTATTCATACGCTCATTGGGTCTGACGCCACGAGCGTGTATAAGATTTGATCCTCTGCATGAATTGGCGCAAGTAGGATGAATTACTGACAGTAAGTATGGAAAGTATGACTAATGGCTGACGATGACTTCACCATGCAGGACGAGATGCGACGCGCTTTCTCGATGCTCTCAGGCAAGTGGAAGCTCGAAATCATGTGGCTGCTCAACCAGCGCGTTCATCGATTTGGCGAATTGCGCAAGGTGATACCCGGCATCACCCAGCACATGCTGACCGCCCAACTCCGCGAACTGGAGGCAGATGGTCTGATCTCCCGCACGGTGTATGCGGAAGTCCCCCCACGTGTGGAATATGAAATGACCGCCAAAGCACGGGGTCTCGGGCCAACCATGGAGGCACTGACCGCGTGGTGGCTGGAGTATGGTAAAACCGTGCCTCAGAAAGCGATCACTCGGGGGCGGAAGAAGCAGAGGTTAGAAAAATAAAAGATCGAAAGGTTTTTCTCAGCGCACCACACAAATCCTGCGTGAAATTTTTGTTCGATTTCGCGTGATTAACAGCTGCGAACATATATGCATTGTTTGATGAGGTTTCTTCATCGAGGCATTGAACGAATAGGGGGAAGAAAAGTCTGCATTAAGCGCTATTTTCGATACCGTAATGTGAACGCCCTCTGCATGGAGAATGACAATGTCGAGAATTATCGTCATCGGCGGCACGGGCCATATCGGAACATATCTTGTGCCAGCGCTTGTCGATCAGGGGCACGACGTGGTCAGTGTCAGCCGGGGACTGGCCAAAAGCTATATTCATAACACGGCATGGGATCGCGTCGAGCAAGTTGCGGTGGATCGTCAAGCGGAAGAAAAAGCTGGCACGTTTGTTAACCGCATCGTCGACTTGAAACCGGATATCGTCATCGACCTTATTTCGTTCAATCTGGCCAGCACCCGGCCACTGGTCGAAGCGCTCCGTGGTAAGATCGAACATTTCCTGCATTGCAGCACGCTCTGGGTTTACGGCCACACCGCCGCAGTACCAGCGGGTGAGGACGAGCCTCTTAACCCCTTCGGCGAATACGGTATCGACAAGGCTGAAATTGAAAAATGGCTTATGCACGAGGCGCGTACCACTGGCTTCCCCGCGACAATCTTTCGCCCCGGTCAGATCGTTGGCGAAGGATGGACCCCGATTACGCCCCTCGCGAACGACAAAGCAGCCGTTTTTTCCAAAATGGCTCGTGGTGAAGAAATCGTCCTTCCCAATCTCGGACTGGAGACGGTGAACCATGTTCACGCGGCCGACATTTCGCAACTGATCCAGTGTGCAATGACAAATCGCAGCGTTGCGATTAGCGAGACGTTCAACGCAGTTTCAGATACGGCGCTGAACCTGAGAGGCTACGCGGAGACAATCTTTACGTGGTTTGGTTTCGAACCGAAGATTGCTTATGCTCCCTATGAGGAATGGATAAAGCTGCAGCCCACACCAGAAGAAGCCCATCACTCCTGGGAGCATTTTGCGCGGAGTTCGTGCCTGTCTATAGAAAAAGCCCGTCGAAAACTCGGCTATGAGCCCGCCTACAGCAGCATTGCTGGCGTCAAGGAATCAATTGCGTGGCTTATAGAGAACGGCAAGGTTGAGAAGCCCGAGACTTGGAGGTGATCGCTTCCAAAACTTTATGGCTTGATTACCCTCGTGATCAATACCGCAGTGTTTGAAGAAAAGAAGATTGCGGCACGTGCCGGCAAGAAAGGCTGAAATCCGAAACATGTCCGTAGCACGCTCCCAACTCACCGATTTTACCTACTTTCTAACCGTCGCCAGACATCGCAGCTTTCGATTGGCCGGTCTGGAAATGGGGGTGAGCCCCTCGGCAATCAGTCATGCGCTAAAGGGGCTGGAAGCAAAGCTCGGTGTGCGTCTCGTTAACAGAACGAACCGCAGCGTGACTTTGACCGCCGCAGGTGAAGAGTTTCGTGATTCAATTGAAGTGCCGCTGAAAGATATCGATCAGGCCGTGGAACGGCTGAACAAACATCGTGATTCCCCCCAAGGACGCATCCGAATTAACGCGCAGGTGGATGCCGCACACACGATTTTACCCCCTGTTCTGGCACTCTATGCAGAGCGCTATCCCGAAATAAAAATCGAAATTGAAGCTACGGACCGCCTGGTAGATATCACCCATGAGGGGTTCGATGCCGGTATCCGTGTCAGTGGGACCGTGCCGGAAGACATGGTGGCGCAGCGTATTTCAGGCGATTTACGGTGGATTGTCGCAGGAGCTCCAGCGTATTTTCAGCGGTTCGGTATCCCACAGACACCGATCGACCTTAAAAATCACCGCTGTATCAATGGGCGATTAGGTGACGGACGTATCTATCAATGGGAATTCGAAGGGCCTGATGGCGAGTTCTCAATGTCGGTCCCGACCCAGTTTGTCCTGAATGATCGTCCCACGATGTTGGCCATGACGTTGGCTGGCTCTGGTCTTATGTATTGTGTGGAACCCGTGTTTTCCCCCTACCTGAAAAATGGCGGGCTTCAGATTGTACTTGAAGAATGGGCTGCCCGAGGTGAGGGGTATCAAATCTACTACTCCAGCCGAAGACAGGTCCCGCTTGGTTTGCGCCTGTTGATCGATCTTATCCGGGAAGTTCGTCCCTTAGGTTTGTAATTCACACATGCATTCAGGACATCTCCCGTTAAACACGCCCGTCATGTGAGGATGCGGCCCTTCGTTTTTCCATGATTATTTAAAAGCCCATAAACATGCTGATAAGCAGATTCAATTTCGGCAGGAATGTCGACATGTGGGATGAAGCCTCGTCCCAATGGTCCGTAGCCATTTTCGTCGTCTCGTAACCGGGGAATTTCTCCCATAATTAGGGACAAAAATCGCTCAGGGCTCCACAACCCAAACGGTAAATCCGCAGCATATATCGTGATCCCGTCTTGCGTCTGGAGACGAGGCACAAAGGTCGGACAGCTATAAAAAACGGCTTTACAGGACGCGTCCTGCCAGACCTTCTGGAAGGTCACGAAAGTTCGTAACTGCATCGTCGGATCCTGAAAGAGGATGATCGTCCGGGCTTTCTGTTCCAGTTCAGAGAGAAGAGACTTCGTAAAGACTGCGTTCTCGCCGCAGTTGGTCGAGCGTGTTTCCAGAATCAGTTTTTCTTTTGGGAAATTCCAGACCTGAGAAGCCAAAGCACCAAAAATTTCAGATTCTGATCGGTTCTCCAGGTTTTCTTCTGGCAGCAGGTTTTCTGCTCTGACGCGCTCCACAAGAAGCATGGTCGAGTGCCCAATCCCGCCGGAAAAAACCAGGGGACAATTTGCGTCCAGTGCCGCTTTGCAAGCAGCATGAGCCGTTTCAAGAATGGCATTCCCGGCGTGAACCACCAGATCGACTGGCTTACTGTCAGGCTGTGGCAGGACAGTAAGCGACAAAAATGCCGCTATTGCATTGACGGCATGAATATCGCTCTGCGTTTTCAAGAAGCTACTGAACTCAGACATCTGATGCTCTTTTCTCGTCGAAAACTCCACTAAACAGGACATAACGTTTCATCCGCAATACGCGCGATTCAAGAAAATGCCCCCAACAAGCTGCTTTTCATCCGTAGGAAGTATCTGATGGTATCCCTGCCTTCACTGCTGGCTATTCCCAATCCTTACGACACGAAAAACCGGTAGTCCGATTACGCCTTATAGCCGCCCCTATCACGATTTACCCCGTTATCCAGAAACGGCCGTCTCTGACGTCAAAGCGCAGCGCTCATAAAAGCTTCGGAAATCCCGCGGCCAGATGATCGATAAACGCACGGACCGCTGACGGCAGACCCCGCCGCGTCATAAATACCAGATGAACGATCCCTTCCGGCCCCGTCCATTCCGGCAGTACCTTCACCAGCAAACCCTTCTCCAATGGCTCCCGAACAAAATGATCCGGGAGCTAGGCAACTCCCAGTCCTGCAATCGCCGCATCCTTCACCATGTTCATATCCTGCGAAACGGAATGTCCGCTTCCAGCGCAGGAATGCTCAGGAGAAGACATCAATTGTCCTCAACGGGAGCTCTCAACGCAGCACATAATGTCCAGACAGACCACTATCACTCCCAACCACCGCCGAGCGCCTGAAACAGATCAATCTGCCGATCAACAAGTTCGATCCGAGCGGATGACAGGCGTGCCTGCGCGTCGGCGTAATTTGCTTGCGCTTTAAGGACGTCGAGGAATGGCGTACGGCCGAAGCGTTGTAGTGTTTCGGCAGCACCGCTCGCCTTGTCGGCGGAGTTCGCCGCCCGCTCCAGGTCTTCCAGACGCTCACGCGTTCGCATGTAGGCAGATAGGGCGGTTTCGGTCTGTTTTAATGCAAATAGAATCGTTCCATCGAACGTGCCAAGCGCAACATGGGCTTCTGCTCCAGCCTGCGCGATACGCGCGTTTGCCAATACCCGGTTAGGGAACGACCATGAGACCAATGGACCGACGCTCAAACCGAACGACGACAACGTCAAGGCATGCGTTATCGACGTGGTGCTCCCCACCGAGCCGCCAAGGCTGACCTGGGGATAGAGATCGGCTTCGGCGACGCCGATGCCGGCCGTCGCTGCGGC
>NZ_JAERLZ010000028.1:0-11220 GCF_018256175.1 Gluconobacter sp. Dm-44
GGCCCACCCTCCATCGGTAAGACTGTGAATCACGGAACACCGCTCAGTTCAATAAATTAATAGGTCCTGAGCCTAGACTTCAGAGCAAGAAAAATTAATCATCAATCCAAACCATCAAAACACGGGACTAAACATCTAAGCTGCCGTTTTTGAAGCACTTCGGCCCGCTGCGGGATGCGGACGCAGCTTCCACATGGTCCGTCGTATTTGATCGAATGCATTCACGCCTTTAGGCATGTCTCAACCGCATTGGATGTGACGGGGCGAAGAAGCGGCGTGAAGTTGTTAAACAATGTTGATACAGTTTCGACCAGAGCCAACAAACAACAATGGGACGACACCATTTGTCGTCCATTTTGGAGGTGATTCATGCCGACAGACCAGCAATATGGAGCCAGCATCCGCGCCGAGACATCCTTGTTTGCCAATTGGCCGCCCAATACTCCGCGCGAGATTGGCGATTTCGGCCGCGTGAACGGTTCCCTCTTCGACTTTTACGGTCGCCTCACGCCGGAAGAAATCGAGGCACTTGGCTCGCGCGAAGGCCCGTCGCCGGCGAGCTATGATATCATGATCAAGTCAACGCGGTCGCTGAATGCGCACGCGTCGGGCGAGGCGAATGCCAAGGTTGCCGATGGCAAAGCGCTCCTCGAGATCAAGTTTACCTCAGATCAAGGTGTGGTGTTTACAGCGCCGTCCGTCTCGATCACGGAGATCACCGACCTGCTGGCGCTTGGCCGTTTCCTCAACAAGCGGCGACTGGAAGGCAATTGGGACACCGATCATGCCGTCGTCGTGCAGGTGAGCAAGGCGGATAGCGCGACGATCCTGTTGTCGAAAGAGGATGGCGCGGAAATCAATTTCGAAGTCTCCGCCAATGCCCCGGTCAACGCCCAGCTCGTCGCGAAACTCGATGCTGGGACCTCGATGGTCGATTCTCATGGCGTCGGTATCAAAATTATTGGCGAGGGGCCGCTGACGCCACTGTTCAAACTGGCCTATCTCAAGAAAAAGATCTTCGGCGACCCCAAGATCGTTTACCGTGAGGCGATTGCACCGGACGCGCCACAGGCACCAGATATCCATGATATCGACGATGATTATGTGCTGACGGTGTTCTAGCCGACAATGAGGCGGGCGCTCAACTGCTTCGTCAGATCATCGTCGATCTTGTAGATCTTGAGTTTCCCTGGCGCGGCAAGCGGCGGCGTCAAGCGTTCCGGCGTCGAGAGTATCCAGGCCAAGAGGCCCGGTTCGTAGCGACCCGGATCGAGATGCGCACTGCGCCAGGTTTCCCATCGGCCCTTGTCTATGGGAGAAATGCTTTCGAGCGTGATGCGTCCGACAAAGGCGCCACGCGCCGGACTGGTGATGCCGAAGCGTCGGTCCAGATCAGGGTCGGCATGCTTACCAGTATGGAGCCACAGGGGCCCGCGATAACCCGTATCCCAGCTGCGCACTTCGATCGTTTTGCGGCCTTGCAGGATGAGCTCGGCCCAGGGCTGGCGGATGCTGATCGCGAGATCGGGGAGGCTCATGTCTTTGCCGCCTTGCGCGCTTTCGCCTTCTGTCCGGGCTGTGCGATGCCGAACGTGTCGCAGAATTCGTTGGCGAAGCGCCGCAGGACGCCGGCCACCAAAGCTTCGTCGGGGCCTGCGATGTCGTCGATGAGCGCGCGTGCCTCGGGCGCGAGCTCGTCGATCAGCGCCGTATCATCTGCAGCGTTCAATGCGATATCGACCAATTCCAGATAGCCCCGAAAGGAGGTGCCAACGATCAGGTGCTCGCCGAAGCGCGTATCCTTCAGATCAAACGCATAGCCCGGCCAGTCGGACCATGCGCCCGCACTCGCTTCGGCGGGCCGGGCTGTCCGGCGAACGATACAGGGAGTGCAGACGCCGCAGGGTTGACCGTTAGCCTTATCTAGGCCGCCGACCTTCGGTTGGAACAGATACCAGCAGGTCTCGGTCCGGCGAAACAAGGGCTCGGCCTTCTTTGCGCCAATGGTATGGACGAGCTGTTGGCCGACCTCGCGTTTGGTGAGGGCCAGGAACGGATTGAGGATCGTGAAGCCGCTCTCGAACACGGCGTCGAACAGCTTAACGACGCGCCGGTGCGTCTCGGGATGGGCATGGCGGGTGGGCACGAAATTACCCGACTGCGGCACGGCCGTGCCAAGCACGCCATTTTCATATTGGACGATTCGCTTGGTGCCAAAGCTCTCCGCGACGGCGGCGCCGAGGCAGAGGAACATGAAGGAGCGGATGAAATTCATCCCCTTTTTGCCGCGCCGCCCGGTCAAGCGCCATTGGGTTGGAGGCTGATAGCCAAGCTCGGCGGCAAGCTCGCTCTGGAGCTTGGCCTGGCCATGATAGAAGGAAACGAGCTGGATGGCTCGGCGCGGCCCCTCGTCCGATCCGGCACCGCTCAGACTGTCCATGCCCCCGGAAAAGAGAGTGATTTGCCCGACTGGGCGCTCGTCGGGCGCTGGGCGAACGAAGTCGACCGCATCGGGCCGCTTTGTGAAGGTGAAGATCCAGCGCGAACGGTTGAGGAAGCCAAGACAAGCGCCGAGCAGCGCTCCGCCGGTGCGAGTCCAGAAGTCGGGGTCGCGGACCGGGACTGTCAGTTCCCAAAGGATGGCGGGATCGGTGGCGCGCTTATGGATTTGAGATTCCACACGGTAGATGGCGCCGGCTATGTCAATCAGATCACAGCCACGGGGTGTGAGCTTGCGCGGACCAAATGACCCTTGCACCGTCCAGACCGGCGCGGTTCCGAACTCGAAGCGGGCTTTGCGAAGCGGAAGGCCTTTGCGGACGCCGTGGACTGTGCAGGTGACATTGCTCATGGCCTGACCTTTGCGCGAAGGCGATTGGCGGTCCATTCCGGCTCGCCCGCCAGGATTTTGACCATGTGTGGAAAGCTGGCCTGGGGAATGTCTTGCCAGGCCTTGTGACGAAACTTACTGTCGAACGCTGTAACGATGGCGTCCGATTGGGCCATAGCGAAATCGTTCAGATGCGAGCGCGCGGGCTTGTTCAGGTTTTTGCCCTCGAGACGCAGATTTTCGTAGAGGAATGAGCCCAGAAACAGATTGGACGTGCGGGCAAATGCGTCGGCCTGGGTTGCCGCGAGAACCTGCGCTGCATCGCCGCGATTGCGGATCGCGGGGTTGTCACCCACGACGCGCAGGAAGAAGTCCAGAATGGCGGCCTTGAGCGGGGCCTGCAAAGCCGGGCTGACCGCATGGTCTCCGGTATCGCTCGCCAGGACGGACGCCAGTCGCGCGAGGCAGCCGGGCCCCGCGTCGACCCCATAGCCGCGCTCGACACCATCCCAGCTCTTGTCCTGGGTCAGCATGACGCCCAAGCGGAACATCGCCTCATAGGCGCTCGCGACGCCTGGATCGCTCACAAGGAAGGAGAGATAGTCCTTAGGTAGCTTTCCATAGACTTTGGCGATCGCCTCGAAAGCCGCCGCACGTCCGGGATCGGCCGAGCTGAGCGCGCCGCCGCGCAGTGTGACTGCTCCCATTCCGCCACCGCCGGCATCGCCCGTGCCACCGCCGCCGCCACTGCCATATCCGCCGCTACCGCCACCGGCTCCCGAACCCGAACTCCCCATTAGCGTGTTGCCTCCCATGCTTTTTCTGGTGCGGCTGCGTTATGGTCGACTATCCACTGCGCTGCCCAGTCGAACCGAATCAGCATGGCATCCCATGCGGCCTGATCGCCGCCAGTGAGGAGCAATCCGGCATAAGTCGCGATGATGCGCGCACGATCCGAGCCCGCGTCGAAGGCGGGATTGGCGTCGAGCAGTGCCATCGCTGCGCTCAGAGCGGCAGCTGCTGGCCGCTTCAGGCCGCCATCGAGGAGATATCGTGCTGAGCGCAGATGTCCGTCGATCATGACGCGCGCCGTCCAAGCATGGCCTTGAAAGGGTGTCAGCGCTGCGACGCGGGCGGCCCAAGGCGCGGCATCATATTCCGCTGCAGGCTGCCCTTCGATGTGCCACCAGAACAGGCGCGCTTCGGCTATGGCGACGAGCATTAGATGGTTGGTGGCAAGGCCGACGGACCGAGCTTGCTGAAAGAAAGCCGTCGCGGCTTCCTTGTCACGCCGCCGAAGAGCAAGCCTGCCCGCAACATATTCGAGTTCGGCCGCCACCGTGTGTCCCGTATTGGGTGGCAGGCTGTCGCGCGCTCTGGAGAGATCATCTGATGCGGCATCGAACAAAGCGTCATCGCCCCCCCTGCCCGCCAGCATCATCCGTGCCTCGGCCAGATTGCGCAGCGTAATGGCTTGATCGAGGCCGCTATGCGGTAAGGTAACCCAGCTCGCATAGACCGCTTCATATTGTGGAATTGCGGCACATGGGTCGCCATCGATGAAATGGGTCAAGCGGGCCAGGTCATGCTGGATACGAAGGCGCGTCGGCTTAGCGACATCGTCTGGTGCGCCATCAAGTAAAGCCAATGCTTCGTCCAACGCGGACCGTGCACGTTCTTTTGATCCGGCTGCCCCTGACGACTTTTCAACTTCGGCGATTAGCTCACGCTTATTGGCTTGCACGACAGGATCGAGTTCGTCGTCCTGCGCCAGGTCGAGCCAGTCCATCGCGTCGGTGGGCGAGCCCACCGAAAGATGGGCCCACCCCGCCGACACCTTCCAAGCCTCGTCGATGTCGCGCGGGTCTGCCTGTGTAAACACGTCGAGCAGCGCGCTGGCCCGGCGTTCGTCCCGATAGCGTTTCATGAGTTGTTGCGCGGACGTCGAAAGAGCGGCCGGGTCGCCGCCTGCTTTCGCATGATGCAGGCGTGCCTTGAGTAGGGTTTCGCTTGCGCCCTCATCGAGCTTGGCGCGCGCCGCCATGCCGTCGAGCATGGCGAAGGCGGAGCGGTGCGCCGCAATCAGTTGGTCCGGACCAAATTCATCCACTAAGGACATGGCCCGGGAGAGCGGCATGACGCAGCCGGCCCGGGTCTGGACGAGGAAGCCATTCTGTTTGAGGGCTTCAACCTGTGTGGCATCAATCGCGGCAAGATCGGACTCTGCCGCTGGATAGGCGAGGATCGCCAGAGCCGGCGCAATCGGATGCTGAAGCGGGTCGAAACCGGCCAATGGTGCTGGATCTGCCAACTGCTCCACTTTCCAATTATATGCGGCCATTTCGGCTGGAAATGTCTTTGCGAGGACGATCGCAGAGGCTTTTCCGTCTCGAAGAGACTTCCAAAGCCATGGTTCCTTTTCCGCCGGCTCAATCAACGCAAGCGTCATTGTCTCATGATCGCATAACGCGTGCCAACCAGATTCCGGATCTTCGCTGAGGACAAAGGCGAGTTTCCGCAAACGGCGATCGGGGTCGTCGAACCCATCCGTTTGACGCATCAGTCGTTTCGCCCAGTCGCGGATGACGTTGCGGCCCGTGCCGTCGCGAAAGTCGAAGGTGAGGACCATTTGCGACGTGACCGACTGCAAGCCCAAGACCCGTACCAGCCATTCCGACCGCACCTGGAAGGAACTCGCCGAGCGGTTGACGACCCAAATGCGGCGGTATTGAGCCCACAGACCAGTTTGTGCAACTCCGGCGCCGTCAAGCTCGGCGGTCTCCAATGGATCGACAACGAGCCGCCTCGCGAGGCTTTGCCGTTGGGCCGACGCCGCGGCGTCGGACCATTCGATCTCGTCGGATGGGGCATCGACACACCATGTGACGGGACAAGCCCAGTCATACCGTTCTCCCGCCGGTAACTGGCTTGCCATCAACTTTGCCCGGGCCCGCGCAACGGCGTGGTCGAGCGGACGACCCGCGGCGATTGCGGTAAAAACCTCCGCCGCAAAATCGGGCGCGATATCGTCGGCGAGCGGTGCCAAAGTCGCCAGGACGGCCGACACGCCGACGCTGGCCAGCGCGGCAACGAAGGGCGGCGCAGCACGGGGCGCGGCGAAACGCGGATTGAGCCCAGTCTTGCAGGCCCAGAGCACGACATAGAGTGGGACCCTCCCGCTGGCCTGAGCTGCCTCCTTGACAGCAGCCGCAAGATCGTCCGGGGAAAGCCAATGCCCATCAACGAGGAGAAAGCCAGGCGGGTCTGCGGTCGCATGACCGCTCAGCCAAAGGATTGTCGGTTTGACTTCGATCAGGGCCGCAACGAGATCCGCTTGACCGATTTGGCGGGTTTCGATTGGCGATACGAGCGCTTGCACAGCCGCGTCGAGTTGGGCCCGAGCGTGTTCCAGCGCGGTTCGTTCCGCAACGAGATCCAGGCCCTGCAGGCCTTCGGCTACCTCTTGGCCCTGAAGAAGCATGGTCCGTAGCGGCGCACCAATCTCCTGGGGAGCAACGCCTTTGGCCTCGCCTAATACCAGTCTCACCATGGCGACATCAGACCAACGGGCTTCGCCGAGCGATGCGATCGTCGCTTCCCAAGGACGTTCCCAATGCACGGCCGGCGTGTGAACTGCGAAGCGCCTGATGCCAGGCGCCTCGCCGCCGCATGCGTCTGCCCACCAGCTCAGATAATTCGGCGAATTTGCAAGCTGTCGATAGCGTTCACTGGCTTGAGATTCCAAGTAACGCGGAGCCGCGGCAAAGAATGCAGCATCGATTGGTACGTGGCGCCTATCGCCACCACGTATGACGTCCCAGCCGACGTCGTCGCGCCAAATAAGATTAGTCGTCATCCCCATGCAGCCTGATAGTATCTCGTCCGTACTCGAAAGTCATTGCGCGTTTCAATATGGTCGCAATGATTTCATCCAAAGTGGTGATCGTGCTGCCCAGAGCTCCGAAGACGTTTCGTCAATTATCCGCCTCCGAACTCGATAACGAACATCATCACTCTGGCTCGCTATTGTTACTGGTGCGGTTATTCGATCAAAGGCGCAAGGCCGATGAACGGATGTCCGCTTTTGAGCAGCTGCGCCGGTGCCTTGTACTACCGCTATGCTGGCGACAGCGGCCCCAACCTGCTGACACAAGCAAACGGCAAGTTTGCACGCAAACCTACGTTCCCAGTAATGCCTCGGAGCAGTGCATTTTGGTCGGTAGCTGTCCATGAACGTGAACACTGCGAATGTCGGCTTTCGGTCATCCCTTTCCCGATAGCCGACATTCGCAGGCGAACCGCGCCAGACAAAGCTTGGGACGAAGCGGCCATCCGACGTTGACGCCACGAAGGTCCGGTGTTGACGCAAGCGGCCGCTGGATCGCGATCAGCGCGTTGCACGTGCGATTGAATCATTGAGGTGGGAGCGTCCGATGATCGGCGTCGCCGATCGGGCTGCAGCCGAGCGGACGCCAGACCATCCATCCGGTCGTCCGCGCTGACCAAGACTGAGCCTCGACGTGGGTTCGAGGTCAGATCCTCCAGTAACTCCGGATAAAGGCCTCTAGGGTTTCGCAGCGTGCAGTCACCGCAGCTTTGTCCCATTTGAGACCGGTATTGATTTCACGGCCGATCGTCGCCGTGCCGCGCAATCCGCACTCGACGTAAGTGTCAGCTTTTTCGTTGGGAGCGCGACCGCCAAGGGACGAATTCACGCCGGGCGGCAACATGGTCAGGTTGCCAAGGTTGTGCAGATAGCCGACCTCGGTGTGCTGTGGCTTCACATGCTCGATCGATTTTGCCGGATCGGTTGCCCAGATTTTGTTCCACTCGGACGCGTTGATAGGGCCCCCGGCTTCCGCGGCGAGATGCTCTTCATAGCGAAAGAGAACATAACGGGTGTCTTCGCGACGCCAGTACCACTCGTCCCAATAGCTTTTGAGCGAAATTCGCTCTTCGAGGTCAAAATCCTCGCCAAGGGCCTCGATGGCCTTGGCAGCCGCCTTTGCATCGAGGCCGGCGGCAATCGCGTGCCCTAGATGGGTATATTCCCGGTTATAGGAACGGGCGTCCAAGCGCCCAATCCCAAAAAGGCGGAACGAGGACCGCTCCCATCGTTCAAGTAAATCCGCGGTCGTAGCCGCGTCAAAATTGCGCGCCATGATGGCAATCGCCACGAGCCGGGCTTGCAACACTTTCGCCGGCGCCCGGCGTCTGTTGTCGCTGTGAAGCTCGTGGACGTACCGGTTTATCGCTTCCAACTTTCGAGCAGCCGCGATAATCGGCTTCAGGGCCTGACCGCCCGCCTGAAAGAGCTCGCGCGCTGCTTCCTCCTGAGTCAGAACCTTGTTAGGTGCCCTCTCGCGGGCGAAAGTACCGGCGAACTGCAATGCTTCGTCGGCGTGATCCGCATCTGTCCCGATGGTCCGATAAATGGCCTGCCAAATGACATGCATCTCCGCGAGTCCCGGTTCTCGGGTGCCGACGGGGACATGTTCGTAGATTGAGGCCATAAGCTGGCTCTTCAGCTTGTCGACCCACTTCACGTCGAGCCCGCGACTGTTGAGGACCTCGAACACCCGGTAAACCAGAGACTCGTCGGCGATCTCATGCAGGATCATCGACATTCGGTTGCGGATCGTCGACAGGAGGCCGACCAGCCCGCCGTCCGCACTCCACCCGGCCACGAAGCGCTCGCATTCGGCAATGGCGTCAACGATATTGTAATCAGCTGCCGTCACCACGAGCGTCTCGTCGACGCCGCCCTTTCGGAGATAATCCGTGAAGACGTGGCTGCTGTCATGGTTGGTCTGCAGCAGGACGAGACTGTGCTCATCCCCTTTCACCAGAAGGTCTGCAAGGCCCTGCTTGGCTTTTTGTGCAGCAGCATTTTCAGCGTCCAACGCCTTCTCAATCGCCTTGAGAAGGATGACGAGCGTGGTGATACGCTGCTGTCCGTCGACCAACTCAACGACACGAAACTCCTCCGCGCCGATATCGATTGTCTCACGGGTCAAGCCGACGACCGTCGCCATGAAATGGTCAAGACCGGACCGCTGGGCTTCCTCGATATCGCGAAAGAGATCGGCCCGCTGATGCCGGCCCCAGGAATAGGATCGTTGATAGCCAGGTATGCGGAAGAGTCGGCCTTCAAGAAGTTTGAATACGGTAACGTGGATCGGATTGAGCTGCATATAACGAATTTGGCAGCATTGATGCGGCCTGTCTATTCCGACGGAAAGCCCGGTGTGCGAGGCTGAGGTAATCGGCTTTAGGACGCCGTCGCGATCTGCTGGACGGTGATATCTGGTCGGCTGCCGTCATGAACGTAAGCACTGCGAATGGCTACTTTAGGCTATCGCTTCCCGATAGCCGACAATCTGTTGTCTCCCCTAAACAGTCTGTCTGCTCAAAGCCGTACGCGGACACGCCTCTCAATGGGTAGACTGGTTCAACAACCGCTGTATCCTCGAGCCGATCGGGAACATCACGCCAGCCGAAGCCGAACTACAGTTCTACGCAGCTATGGACCACGCCCCCATAGCTGCGTAATTTGTGCAGACTGGTCTCCGTCAATCCCGGAGAGGCCCAGTTCGAAACCCTTTTTTTTGCTCAAGTTAACCGATCAGAAGCATCTGGTGGACACCAAAGCCGTGCGACAGACGTTCGGCGCTGGACCCATCCAAGATCCTTAAGACGCCTGGCCAACTGCGCCTGTTCGGCAGGTTTGAGCCCTACCTCACAGTCCAATACTTCGGCGGCGATCGTCGCCATGGTCACACCTCCTTGCATGTTCGTACCCAGCCGTTCGCGCAGTACAGGATCCGCAAGCTCCTGAATACGCGCCATTAAAGGCATTATCCCGGACGTTGTGCCGTGAGATAGAGCTGCTTCAACACCCCCGAACAGCAGATCGGAGGCAACATCCGCAACTGTCATCGTTGCCTTGCCACCATATGAAAACGGCAGATTATAAAGACTCTGCTTGCCCATGTTCAGCAGACGCCGCATCTGGTCATCGTGCCGCCCGACTGTCAGGACCTTCGGCAAATGCGCTCTCCACGCTTCGTAAGCGGCGCAACACCATTTACCTTCCATGACAGAGTATATTTCCAGCCGAAGAGAACCGTCGACATCGCAATATCGACAATTCTGCCAGGCCCAGAGGATCACATCATCATCCGTATAATGTCGTATCGGCGGATATCTTCCTTCGTATGAAGATGATAGAACTGCAGCCTTGACGATCTCGTCCCAGAGATGGTCCTCCGAAACGCTGCCTTTCACCTGACTGGGACATAGGCCATTAAGGGTCTCGCGCTTCACTACCGTCCATGTGTCGTGCAGAATATGCCAAATTTCCAGATCGTCTGTTTCCAAGTTGCGTCTCGTATAATCACGCAGCCACGTCTGACGCTGAACATCGCTGTAAAATGAACGTATCGTTCTCTGCTCGAGGACACGCCTGACGATCGGATCCTCATCGTTGGGTGATGCGAGCGATTCAAGAACCTGAACGAACTCCAGCCCCACCTGCCTGTCAGGCACATTTCCTCTCACGTAGAAGGGATAAATGTTATTCAGTTCAGCGTCGCTTAACTGAACCCACAGGGTCTGCCTGGCATCCCACATTTCAATGGCACTTTGACCGGATCTACGTCTGATATTGGTCTTGAGCCACTCAAGGCGCTGGAAGTCTGTATAATAATTGGCTGGATCAACGAGTTGAGCAATCTCGGCAGCGAGCTGAGCACAAGTGGCCTGTCTTCTTATGACATCTGGACACAGAACACTGAGGTTAGACCAAATGCTGACCCAGGTTTTTTCTCTGAGATCCCATATCTCGACCTCAGCTTTCGGCGAACTTTGTCGTATAAAATCTCTCAACCAAGCAAGCCGTCTTTTCTCAAAGTAAGCCTGATCCCCGTCCCTCTCCTCGCGTGTCTTCGGAACTGAGTGAGACCGTTCGTAGTACCTTAGCCAGGCCTGTAGCTTGGCATCAGCCTCAAAATCGAGAGCGACTGACGCCAAAATTGCCGCGTTCGCAGGGGATTCGGCCAGCTTACGACGTATCGTCCTAAAGTCGATGTGCTCAATGCGCACTATTTTATCGGCCATATTGACCTCCTAAGGCATGAAGTTTCGGAAAGTGAGAAAGACTTCAAATCTGGGAGGCGGCCCTGTTGGCCATGGCGTGGTGCGGACGCGCGCAATCGCCCGACCCTCTTTCGAAGGTCGGGGCGCAATTAGACGACTGAAATGACGCGGGAACATCTGCGTCAGCAGTCGATTGTGAGTGATTTATGATGGAATTGGTTGCGGGGGCAGGATTTGAACCTGCGGCCTTCAGGTTATGAGCCTGACGAGCTACCGGGCTGCTCCACCCCGCG
>NZ_JAERLZ010000029.1:0-13635 GCF_018256175.1 Gluconobacter sp. Dm-44
AGCTATTCAGCGGGTGCCAATCCTCGATCTGCTCAAAACGCAGATCAAAAGCTACCCCAAAAACCGTCAATCAAATCGCCAAAAGCCTGAAATCAGAACCAAGGCACATCAACCAACGGTTCTTCAATCCCTCCAACTTAGGGCGAAGGCTCAAGACCCTAAACGGCCTCACCCCTTACGAATACATCTGCAAAATCTGGACTTCAGAGCCAGAAAGATTCATCATCAATCCAAACCATCGAAACACGGGACTAAACACCTTATGTGTTTCCAGCCTGATATGATGACCTCCTGAACGACCCTGGCCAGGGTCGTTCAGGAGGTGAGATACAGCGCTTAACATCTGGTAGCCTGACCACGTTTTCTAGCAGGCTGATCTCGCCTCTCTTCACCGTCTCGAACAGTTGACGGCGGCCCGGTTCTGGGACCGCGAACATAAGAAAGAGAGAGTGATATGTCTGCGGAAACCATCATCGGAATAGATGTGTCCCGAGACTGGCTTGATGGCTTCTGTCTGCCCGGAAAACAGAGATTCCGTTTGCAAAATTCACCTGATGGCTATGCCAGATTACTGGAAACCCTTCAGAGTATGCCGGACGATCTCAAGGTTGGGTTTGAAGCCACAGGCGGACAGGAATGGGCACTCTGGCGTGTTCTCATAAGTATGGGGATCAATGCGGTCCAGTTGCCACCAGCACAAATCAAGGCTTTCGCATTCTCCATGGGGAAGAGAGCGAAGACCGACCAGATCGACGCGGAACTGATTGCGCGCTTCATGGTTGTCCGCCCAGAGGCCGGCCGAGCACTGCCAGATGAAAAACTTCAGCTTCTCCGGGCATTAACGGTTCGCAGAGCTCAGATGGTAGACGCGCGTAAACGGCTTTCTGCCCAGATTTCGGCGCGTCGCAAGCAGGGTGTGAGCGCTGAACTGGAGGATATGGACAGCAGTCTCAAAGCATTTCTTGAGAGCCAGATCAGCGAGATCGAACAACGGATTGAAGGAGTCATTGCACAGGGCAAAGAACTCTCTGCCAAAGCAGAACTTCTCCGTTCCATCCCCGGTATCGGCCCGGTATCAGTCGCCATGCTTCTCGCAGAAATGCCAGAACTCGGCCGTATGACAGCGACCGAAGCCGCTGCCATGACCGGACTTGCACCAATGTCTCACGATAGCGGCGCGATGCGCGGGAAACGTGTCATTTCAGGGGGACGAAGATCTCTTCGCCATGTCCTGTTTCAGGCCGGATTGGCAGCTTCATGTCATAATCCGGTTCTGAAAGCTGTGGCAAAGCGCATGAAACAGCGGGGCAAGTCACATAAACTAGTCATCATCGCGATTGCGCGGCGTCTCGTCACAATCGCAAATGCTGTCCTGAAAACAGGCCTGCCGTGGCGCATTAGCCCCGTCGTTTAAACACAGTTGCTAGGAGAACGCTCCAAGTAGGTTACCAAGCCCACTCAACCGAGCAAGCCGCTCTTCAACGTCCAAGAAACCGGGTTGCGTCATGAGCCACTCCTCCAGTCATCACACAAGAGATGGAATTACAGAGAAAAGCTCAAAACCAGAGAATTTTTCGCCCCCTCCAGGTTCGGGTCTGTCGTTTCAGTTGCGAGATTGATGTAAAGCGCGTCCATCCCGCCACACGCGCAAATATTCGAATTCGATTAACTGTTTGTTATTCTCTCCAGCGCAAAATAGTTTCATCACAGATGGAGATATAACCATGACAAGTCAGATCGACTGGGACGCCGCCGAGAAAATGGGACTTGTCCTTCCTCTTTCCGACAGTGAATGCGTCGACATTTCATCTGGCCAACTGAACGTCTCTGGTGCCTCTTATCAGCTTGAAATTCCGCAATCACCATTTCAAAAATTATTAGAAAAACCGATAATGGATGCGACAAGCGACATTAAGTCGGCTGCCAATGAGCTTCTCCAAACTTACGGAGAAAAGGCGGCTATGATCGCAAGCGACCGAGCTACTTTCGCTTCGTATGCTCGGACCAAAGCCCGAAGGGATTTCTGGGTAGGTGTTTTCACTGAAATTCGTCGGACTTCTGTGAAGCAGCTACCTGTCACTGAGAAGGAAAATACCTAGGGCCTGTTAGGTCTTGAAAGACTGGCGGACGTGCATAGCTTTGTGTGATGAGCACGATGCAGTCTGTGATTTCCGATGATGCGTGGCAAGTCTGGGAGCCCCTGATCGAGGCCGTTCGCCCGAAAGGCAAAACGCCGCCGCGTGACCTTCGTCGGACCATCTCGGCCATATTCTGGCGCCACCAGAATGGATCGAAATGGCGCTCCGTCCCGTCGGACCTCGGCCCATGGTGGACCGCAGCACAGCTCTTCCTTCGCTGGACAAAGCTCGGGGTATGGCAGGCTCTTTTCGAGCGATTGAAAGACGGTGACCCGTCCCTCGGCATGGTCTTTCTCGACGGCACAAACATTCGGGCGCATCACAAGGCGGCGGGAGCCGCCAAAAAGGGGGACTCAGAGGCAGCCGAAGCGATCGTGAAGCACTTGGTCGCTCACGTGGAGGCTTTGGCAGCAAGGTCTGTGTCGCTGTAGACGGACGCGGAAAAGCCCTATCGTTTACCCTGACGCCAGGTCAGACACATGAATTGCCGTCAGCGATGGCGCTCCTTAACGCATTGCCGCACGCCCCACGCTATGTCGTTTGCGACCGTGGATACGCCTCGAACCAGTTTCGAGAAGCTTTATGGGACAGAGGCTCGCGCCCGGTCATCCCGCCGAAACGCAACGAGGCTCCGGTCGCCTGCCCCAAATGGGCCTATCGGCACCGACATCTCGTCGAAAACTTCTGGGATCGTCTTAAGGAGTGGAGGGCGGTTGCTACAAGATACGAGAAAACCGCCGCTTCCTTCATGGCCATCATCTGCATCGCAGCAACCGCAGATTATCTCAAGACCTAACAGACCCTAGTGGTCTCTGGCCTATCCGAGGTTAACAATAAGAATTTCAGCCATCGATAATGAAATATAAGAAAAAATCATTTATGAATTTTAAATATCAAAGGAAGCTGTGTGTTACCCTATTAACTATAGTGTAACACAACGCGCCTTCCGCTCCCATGCCTGGGGACACAGCTCCTCCCTGTTCCGCTCTCACAATCGGCGGAAAAGACCCGAAAACCTGCATCCCTGGAGAAAAAGCCCCTGACGGTTCTGATCCGGACCTGTTACACTTTTCGGGATCTGATGCCCAAAGCTCCGAAAACGGCCCCGTCCCGCCAGTTCAGCCTCTTTCCCGAGAGCGCCCGTCTGCAGCGGATTGATCCGGCGACCAACTGCTGGCGGTTCTACCGTCTGACCCTGCAGGATGATCTCTTTGGTGATCCGGTTGCCGCTCAGAAAGAGTGGATGCTGGTAAAGCAGGGTCGGGGCTATCGAGAGGATATGGACGGATGACAGCAAGCGATGTGACGGTGAAAACGAGGGCGCTGCCCTCGCGCTCCCGGCAGGAGCCTCAGGCTCCTGCACCTCGGGGGGGTAACAGGAAGACGCCGTCTGGCGGCGGCGGGGCGCCGCAGACGGGGATGCAGCTGTTTGATCCCTCGGGGGCACGGAAATATCTGACCGTTTCCGAGCGCACCGCTTTCCTGAAAGCGGCCGAGCGGGCGCCGCGCGATGTCCGCACCCTCGCCATGACCTTGGCCTGGTCGGGCTGCCGTCTGTCCGAGGCCCTGGCCCTGACCGCCGACCGGGTGGATCTGGCTGGCGGCGTATTGGTGTTCGAAAGTCTGAAGAAGCGTCAGGACGGGATTTACCGGGCCGTGCCCGTCCCCCCTGCCCTGCTCGACGCCCTTGATCTGGTGCACGGTGTCCGCGAAGCGCAGGCGCGTCGGGACCGGGGCCGCTCCCTGCGTCTGTGGCCGGTGGCCCGCATGACCGGCTGGCGGATGGTGCACCGGGTCATGGATGAGGCTGATCTGTCCGGACCGGCCGCCTCCCCCAAAGGTCTGCGGCATGCCTTTGGCGTGGCGGCGGTCTCCACCGGCATTCCGCTCAATCTCGTGCAGAAATGGCTCGGTCATGCCCAGCTTTCCACCACCGCCATCTATGCCAACGCCTCCGGCGACGAGGAGCAGACCATTGCCAGAAAAATGTGGAATTAGCTCAAACCTGAAAATCGTACAAAATTATTACATTAAATGCGATTGAACATTTTTACGCTTAATCGTAAAAACACAAAAAAGGAATTCGGTATGATAATTGGTCTTCTGAATCAAAAAGGCGGGGTTGGGAAAACGACCCTGAGTGTTAACTTGGCGGCAAGTCTTGCCCATACTGGTGCTCGCGTACTCCTGCTCGATGTTGATCCCCAAGGTAGCGCTTTAGACTGGGCAGCCGCCCGTGAAGGAAAACCACTTTTCCCGGTGGTGGGATTGCCGCGGGCCAGCGTACACAAAGATATAGATCAGATCGGAAAAGATTACGATTATATTATTATCGACGGCCCACCCCGTGTCACCGATTTGGCACGCAGCGCTATCATGGCATCAGATCTCATTCTAATCCCAGTACAGCCTTCCCCATATGATATTTGGGCTGCTGACGAGGTTGTCAAACTCATTGAGGAAGCTGGAATTTATAAAGAAAAATTGAAATCTGCTTTTGTGGTTAATCGTAAAATCGCAAATACGGCGATAGGTCGAGATGTAAAGGAAGCTCTCTCATCATATTCTGTTCCGGTTTTCACATCGAGCATTACTCAGCGTGTGATTTTCGCTGAAGCTGCGGCTCAAGGAAAGTCAGTACACGAAATAGATCCACAGAGTTCAGCTGCCCTAGAAATAGATGCTGTTAAAGACGAGTTGGTGGGATTCATCAAATGAGCGCAAAAAAAATCCAAATAGGTATGAAGCCTACGAACAAAGCCATCTCACCATCAGCTGATGCGTGGGTCGAAACACGGAAAAACCCAGATGAGCCTGAAGCGATGAAACGGCTTACGATTGATGTTCCAGCTAGCTTGCATCGAATGATTAAATCTTCTTGTGCCATGCGTGGGACAAAAATTGCCGATGAAGTCCGTGAACTTCTTTTGCAGAAATACGGAAATCAGTAGAAATTTATAATCGTATTTAAGGTTTTCTGTCTTTTCGGATGAAACGGTGGGATAAGAGAAGCAATAAGATGTCCATTCGCAAAGCTCCAAAAGCAGAAAGCCAAGCAGATTTTTTTGTGCCCACTCTTTATGATGTAGGTACAAAGGACTCTCGTAGTATTATGGATGTAGCGGTCTTTCGCTTATCTAAACGAGATCGCCGTGCAGGTGAGATCATTCACTATGAACTCTCAGATGGTCATGTAACAGTTTCTGGTGGAGCTGCTGGTATGGCCTCAGTCTGGGATTATGATTTAGTCCTTATGGCAGTCTCGCATCTTACAGAACAAATGAACCGCTTCCGTGAAGGAAAAGCCGAACGTCCTAGCCGGATTTTTCGTCCGCATGTTGCAGATGTTTTGCGTTTTTGTCGCCGTTCCGATGGTGGCAAACAAAAAGATGACCTAGTCGAAACCTGCATCAGATTAAACACAACACATGTCGCAGTTCAGAGATTTAAAAAAAATAGTAAAGGTAAAACAATAACTGTTGATGAGGGGGAACCTCTTATTAGTAGATACAAAGTTATAAAAAGCGATACTGGAAAACCAGAATATATAGAAATAGAATTGGCAGATTGGATGTATAGAGAAATAACAGATGGAAAAAATCCAGATGTTTTAACTGTTCACCCAGATTATTTCTTAATAGATCCGGGCATAGGACGATTTATTTACAGGTTAGCTCGCCGTGCAGCGGGAAAGACCGAAGCAAGATGGTCATTTCAAACTATTTATGATCGGAGCGGTAGTTCAGGAACTTTGAAAAAATTCACCGAAAACTTGAGAAAAATTATTAATTCTAACGATTTACCTGAATATAATATTAAAGAAGAACTAGGAAATTCTGGTCCATTATTGGTTATGACTTATAGGAATTCGTCTCTCCAGATGGGGAACAATGCTGGTCCCTAATGTACGGACAGTTCGAATCTGCCTCTACGACACAAGATAGAAGCAGCCTTTTCCATCCTCAACAAGGCAAAAACAGACGTATGGATGTGAACAAACCGTACATTGGGGACCAAATCCCGTACATTGGGGGCCAAATCCCGTACATTGGGGGCCAAATCCCGTACATTGGGGGCAATAAAAACATTCAAGGTACTGAAAACAAACGAATAATCATCCATTTTTTGAGCTAAAACCTTTTAAAACCCTTTAAAACTATCTTGAAACCTGAATGCCTGTGGACAACTTTCCTCTTCCTGACCGCACTCTGAACGCTCTGGCTAACCGTCTGGAGGCTTCGGAAGATTACCGAGTACTCAGACGCCTGCGTCCTTCCGTTCTGAACCACAGACCCGAGGGCAGAGGGCTGCGTACCGGTCTGTTTGTGGATCTGGAGACCACCGGCCTCGATCCCCGACAAGACGAAATCATCGAAATCGGCATGGTCCCGTTCATTTACCGCATCGACGGGATCCTACTTGGAACCCTACCGGCCTTCAGCCGTCTGCGAGAGCCTTCCATTCCAGTACCTTCCCTTGTCCAGGATCTGACAGGGCTGACGCCCGAACGTCTGGCCGGCCAGACCGTCTCGGCTGATGACGTGGCGGCTTTCGCCCCGGATGCCAGTCTGGTAATTGCTCATAACGCCGCATTCGATCGTCCTTTCCTCGAACGTTTCTGCCCGACTTTTGTGAACAGACCCTGGGCCTGCTCCATGGAAGACGTTCCTTGGGAGCAGGCAGGCTTTGAGGGGCGCAAACTGGGACATCTGGGTCTGCAGGCCGGATTTTTCTTTGACGGGCACCGGGCCGTGGATGACTGTCAGGCTGCCATCGCCCTTCTGGGCCATACAGGCTTCCCGGAGAGCCGCTCCGCCCTGTCCCTCCTGCTGGAACGTGCCAGAACAGTCTGGAAGCGTCTGTGGGCCGAATACGCGCCCTTCGAGCTCAAGGATATACTCAAAGCTCGGGGATACCGCTGGAACGACGGTTCCGATGGTCGGCCCAAAGCCTGGTTCATCGACAGGCCGCCCGAAGAAGTCGAAGAGGAGATCCGCTTTCTCTGCTCTGAGATCTATCAGCGGAAGGTGGACATCACCGTCCGTTCCGTCGAAGCCGGAGACCGCTTCACCAACCGGGTCTGAGGATAGGGATTCCGAGAAGTGAAACTGTAACAGAGGTTGGAACAGTCAAAAATCCAGCATTACGGACCTTCGATGGAGGGAAACGAACATTGGCTCTGATGATGGCGGAATCATGCTTGGACCACGCCAAGATGGCTGCCCCAACTGCCGGAGAGACTGACCGTCAAGCCCGGGCAGGGCGAGTTGCATTGCCCTGAAAAGTAAAAAGGCAAGGTTGGAAATGAGCTGTCTGATGTCAATCTTCTGCTCATACTGGCTATTGTTACTGACGGACAGGTTTGTCCGAAAACGCCCCTGTCAGGGTTCACAACTGTGCTAAGAGTATAGGATCACTTTGCAGGCGCGGCTGAGGCTCAAGCGTGATGAGAGTACTGGATACGGTATGGCTTCTGGCGCATTGCCGTATCATCCAGGCTAACAGCTTTTCGTTTTATATTGAAAAACCCAAGCGTTCAGGTTATGAGAGAACATGCCAACGCTTCTTCGCATCAATGGATTTCGTGTTGTGATTTACACGGCAGACCATGAACCGATGCATGTCCACGTGATAAATGCAGAGGGCGAAGCAGTGATCGTGATTGGCAGAAAAGCCCGGCTGATCCGATCAGGCGGCATGAAGGATAAGTCTATCCAGAACGCACTTGAGATTGTTCAGGACAATGCCGGGATGCTGGCCGAAGCATGGGAGACGATACATGGCGCATGACGTGAATTATCAGGCTGCTCGTGAAGCAGGAGACCTTCACAGGACTGCTGTTCCTCATGCCGTGTCTGCACGATTGATCCGCGCACGACGTGCTCTTCATGTCGTGCTCTCGAACGGTGTTGAAATGAGCGTGCCTGTGGACCTGTTGCAGGACCTGCAGGGAGCCTCTCTGGCAGACTTGGCCGAGATCGAGATGACTCCGTTGGGCACGGGTCTTCACTGGCCGCGTCTCGACGCTGACGTTCTGGTGGAGGGACTGATCCACGGTGTTTATGGCACCAGACGCTGGATGGCAGCGGAGATGGGACGTGCCGGGGGATCATCATCGAGTGAGGCAAAAGCCGCCGCTGCTCGGCGGAATGGCGCAAAGGGCGGCCGACCGAAGAAAGTGGCGTGATACAGACGATCAGGCTGTTGATACCGATATCCTCAGGGGTGATCTTCTCATTGCGAGAAGGAAACTCGCCCTGTCCTGGTGGTGTAATGGCTTATGAAAACATCGTTTTGCACAGGACAGCCCAAACAGCGTCTGGGTTTTCTGACGGGAAAGATTCAGATATCGGAGGATTTTGATCGCATGGGGCAGGACGACCTTCTCTCCCTGTTCTTCGGTCTGGAAGGTCATCCGGATGTTTCTCAGAACGACGACCAGTCCGTTCCGGATGAGCCCGGATCGGACGTTGCCGCTGGAGCATGATGAGCACTGTCATGATGATGGGACTGTGACGGGTATGAGGTCATCAGTTCCGTCAGAACAAGATCAGTGTTCGGGAGCGGAGCTGAGGAAGACGTTTCCCCTTTCTGATCTGAGGAAAGACCTTCCAGCCGTTTCAGAATCCTGGGGATCAGAATGGCTAGTCCGATCAGGCTGACCGGGAGCATGCAGGCAATCAGAATCTGGATCATGCAACGATTTTCCCCCGCGACTTCCGGCTTCCGTTCTGAACGATCATAACCCGTTTCCTTCGTCGTTCTGACGCTCCGCGCGGAAGCGGTTCAGCCCCCGTCGTCGCCAGCGTGTTTTCAGGTCAGTGATAGACGGGTTTTCATCTCCCTGAAGCTGCTCTACCAGCTCCAGGAAGGCTCCGAGCAGTGTGGCCCGGTCATCGGCAGTCAGCTCGACGAGACCGGCCTTCTGCACCAGTCCCCCGAGCTCGATCAGATGCCTGGTCCGTTCCCGCCGTTCCTTTACCCAGTCCCGCATGTCGCTCCGTGCCTTTCGTGCCTGATGACGGGCGATCAGGACGTCCTGTCTGCCAATCCGTTTTTCAAGCGTCAGAAGCTGCGTTCTGACGGTTTTCAGTGCCCTTCCGGCTATGCTTCTTTCCGCCTGCCTGAAAGAAGGCGTGTCCACGTTCGCTCCACCTCGCGACAGCTTCCGGTTTGTCCGTGGACTGCTCGACGGCTGCCAGCAGGATCCCCGCCAGAGCCTTAATGGCCAGCGTGTCCGCTCCCGTTGCCTCAACCAGCTCTCCCAGCTGGATGGTCCGCTGCGCTCTGAGCTGTTTCGCTTTTTCCTGAAGGGCTTTCAGTTCGGCATCAATATCCCGCGGTCTGCGCATGTCCCTGTTCCGTTCCGTAAGGTTGTTCTGCATGCCTGCGGCGCAGTGCGCCGCCCGTCACGTCTCTCTTATGACCGACCAACCGTTTACGTTTCGTTAGCGAGTGCGCGCTTATACGTCATTGCATGACGTGCGCTTTTTCAAACTGACCCGCTGACGCCATGGCGATCTATCACCTCTCGGTCAAACTGATCAGCCGTGCGACCGGTCGGAGTGCCGTTGCTGCGGCGGCTTACCGCTCTGCGTCCCGGCTCGAAGACGACCGCCTGCAGAGGACGCATGATTTCACGAACAAGACCGGTGTCGTGCATTCGGAAATCCTTCTTCCGACTGCTGCTCCGGATCGCTGGAAAGACCGTTCGGTTCTGTGGAACGAGGTCGAACGGACTGAAACCCGCAGGGATGCCCAGCTGGCGCGGGAAGTGGAATTTGCCCTGCCCAGAGAGCTGCCAAAGCATGCGGCCATTGCCCTAGCGCAGGACTTTGTGCGCGAACAGTTTGTCGCTCGCGGTATGGTGGCCGATCTCAACGTTCACTGGGATATCGGAGAGGAAGACGGACTGCTTCGGCCCCACGCCCATGTCATGCTTTCTCTGCGGGATGTCGAAGAAGTTTCCGGTCCGGACAGCGCACAGAAACGGACCGGGTTCGGTCTCAAAAGGCGCGAGTGGAACAGGCCGACCCTCTTGGCCGTCTGGCGGCAGCGTTGGGCCGAGCAGGTCAATACCTGTCTGGCGGAGCATGATCTGGATCTGAGCGTTGATCATCGCTCGAACGCAGCCCGGGGGATCGCTCTTGAACCGCAGCACAAAATCGGTGCTGCGGCTTTCCGGCGGAGGGTACGTGGTGAACAGAGTGAGCGTGTTTCGGACCATCTCGGGATTGCACGCCGTAATGGTGACCGGTTGCTGGCTGAGCCTTCTCTGGTGCTGGAAACCCTGACCCGGCAGCAGAGCACGTTTACCCGTCAGGACCTGGCCCGGTTTGTGGACCGGAACACGACGGATCCGGAGCAGTTCGTTCAGGTGATGGCGAAAGTGGAAGCCTGTCCGGAGCTGCTGGCGCTCGGAAAGGACGGACGCGGTCAGGAACGGTTCAGTACGCGCGACATGGTTGCAGTGGAGCAGCGGCTGGCAGAGATGTCTGTGACGCTTGGGCAGACACAGGGCCATGCCATGTCCCTGCGGATCCGGCAGGCTGCCATGCGCGTGCCCGGGCTTGGGGAGGAACAGGCTCTCGCGGTGGGAGAGGTGACGAAGTCCCGCGATCTGTCTGTCGTGGTGGGCTATGCCGGAACGGGCAAGAGCACCATGCTCGGTGTAGCCCGCAAGGCCTGGGAACAGGCCGGGTACCGGGTACGGGGGGCGGCGCTGTCGGGGATTGCTGCGGAAGGCCTGGAAAGTGGATCCGGGATTGCAAGCCGGACACTGGCGTCTCTGGAACTGTCCTGGGGTCATGGAGACGGTCTTCTGGAACGCGGGGATGTGCTGGTGGTTGATGAGGCCGGCATGGTGGGGTCACGTCAGATGGAGCGGGTTCTGTCTGCGGCCTGTGTGGCCGGGGCCAAGGTTGTCCTGGTGGGAGATCCAGAGCAGCTGCAGGCGATCGAGGCTGGTGGAGCGTTCCGGGCGGTGGCGGAACGGGTCGGGTCGGTGGAGATCACGACAGTGCGCCGGCAGCATGAGGAGTGGCAGCAGCAGGCCACGAAGGAGCTGGCGACAGGCCGGACAGGATCAGCACTGGAGCGTTATGAAACAGCCGGTCTGGTACAGGACCATCAGACGCAGGAAGAGGCACTGTCCGGTGTGGTGGGGGACTGGGACACTGGGCGTCAGGCGCATCCCGCAGAGAGTGCGATCATGCTGGCGCATCGGAGGGTGGATGTCCGTGCCCTCAATGAGGCGGCGCGCAGGATTCGTCAGGAGCGTGGCGAGCTCGATGCGGGTGTTGAGCTTGCCGTGATAACCGCTCAGGGAGAACGGCTGTTTGCGCATGGGGACCGGCTGTATTTTCTGCGCAATGACCGGCATCTGGGCGTGAAGAACGGAACGCTGGGGACGGTGCGGGGGCTGTTTGGTCTGGAGGAGGACAGGGTCGTTCTGTCCGTACAGCTGGACGGGCCGGACGGAACAGGCACCGGACGGACCGTGACTGTAAAGATCTGGGAATATGATGCGCTGGATCATGGCTATGCGGCGACCATTCACAAGGCGCAGGGTGTGACGGTGGACCGGGCGCATGTGCTGGCGACGGGGAGCATGGACCGGCATGCGGCCTATGTGGCTCTCTCGCGGCATCGCGACAGTGTGTCCGTCCACTGGAGCCGGGAGGATGTTGGAAGCCGGGACGGGCTGGTGGCGCAGCTGTCCCGTGAGCGGTTGAAGGATACCACGCTGGATTATCCGGTTTGGGGTGAAGACGCCTTATCTCCTAGACGACGTGGCGTGGATGTTTCAGAAAAGGGAATGGCCTCCAGCGCCGGAAAAGAGGGGTCTGTCCCATCCCGGCCCGCGCAGGAACCAGCTCCAGAGCCGCCTGATCTTCTGTCTCCTGAATTTCTGCAGGAGGGACGGGCTGAAGTCCGGAAAGTCTATGGGGACTGGCAGCGCGAGAAGGTGCTGGCCACGCAGGCTGAACGCTGGTGCCAGGACTGGGGGCAGTCCTGGCAGGCCTATGCTCAGGCCGTTCATGGTCTGGTTCCTGGACAGGAGATGTCTGAACAGGTGAAGAGGGATCTGTCTGACTGTGCCCGTGCCCTGCAGAA
Source organism: Gluconobacter sp. Dm-44 (assembly GCF_018256175.1). Taxonomy (NCBI): domain Bacteria; kingdom Pseudomonadati; phylum Pseudomonadota; class Alphaproteobacteria; order Acetobacterales; family Acetobacteraceae; genus Gluconobacter; species Gluconobacter sp. Dm-44. Next base: position 12,255 of record NZ_JAERLZ010000029.1, read on the forward strand.
GGATGCCCCTCTCCGGCAGAGGGTTCTGCGGGACTGGGAGCGTCTGGATCCGGTGAGGAAAGGGGAAGCCTGGTTCAGGACTGTGGTGCGGCAGAATGTGGAGGCGTCCCGGGCGCTGTATGCGGCTCTGTCTGCCCATGAGAAGAGCGCTCTAGAGAGGCTGCAACAGCAGCGCCGGATGCTGGAGGAAAGCCGGAAGCTGCAGATCCGCCGTAGCATTCCGTATCAGCCGGAGAGGGATCGGACACCATGGTAAGTGAAACGGAACGGCGGATTTTTGGTCTGCTGGAGATGGCTGAGCGTCAGCAGGCCCTGTCCGGGGATCTGTTGCAGGAGCTGACACGGGAGAAGGAGGCTCTGGCGTGGGAGCGTCAGGAGCAGCGCACCGCCTATGAACGCTGGAGGCGGGATGTGCGGCAGGCTACGCAGACGGAAGTGCGGCGCGGTCTGGAGGGGATGCTGGCGACCGGGACGGAAGCTGTGCAGCTGACCCTCTCTGGACTGCGTTTCGAACTGAACCATCTGCCGCTGCAGACGACCCGGGCCGTGCAGGCCCTGGAGCGTCTGGTTCATTACGCGACCTGGGAGCTGTTTCTGCGGATTGTGGCAGGGCTGCTGGGGCTGGGAGGCGGGCTGTGGCTGATCACCTCCGGACTCCTGCTGTGGCAGCAGGGACGTCTGGTTCAGCTGGAGGACCGCAAAGCTGTTCTGTCGGAAGAGCTACGGCATATGGAGCAGCGGGAACAGGACTGGAAACAGGCCGGGATGTTGCAGGATATAACCCGCTGTGGCCCGGAGCAGCGATGGTGTGTGCTGACTGATCCCGAAGCCGGATCTTATGGAGATCACGGCGAGTTCAAGGTGCTGCAGGGAGGGTAATCCGGAAGAATTTACGATTATTTAGTAAAGAAAATATAATGTAAAAATTATATATAGGGGAGTAAATATGAATAAAATAGAAAGAAAATAAAAATATCATGAAGGTTACGAATCTTTCGTTGTTAGTCTAGATTGTGAAATAACAGAATATGATTTTAATTGTATTCATCCATTCATACCGGTTTTGATGAATGAAGGTGAGAAAGACATATTTGGTGCAAGCTGCGGGTGTGCCTTTTTCACAGCCGTTGCGATGAGGCGTGCAGATGGAGGGATCGAAGAACCGTTGATTGATGTGCTTGGCTGGTGATTTCAGGCTTTTGGTGATTTGATTGACGGTTTTTGGGGTAGCTTTTGATCTGCGTTTTGAGCAGATCGAGGATTGGCACCCGCTGAATAGCTACGCGCTCGCGTTCAACCTCTCCAGGAACAGAAAGCGCCGCATGTTGTAGACGATATTGGCCAGGCCGATCCTCATGGTGGCCCGGGTGATACCCACGGT